>NZ_JAAGPP010000148.1:0-21900 GCF_017104975.1 Burkholderia sp. Ac-20344 | reverse complement strand
ACGCCGGTGCGCCGCCGGCCGCGTTCGGCACGCTGCCCGCGGCCGACGGCGCGACGCTCGTCGAACTGCCGGCGCTGACCACCCCGTTCATCGAGCAGGACTGGGCGCGCTGGCACGACGGGCTCACTGCGCTCGAGCGCGATTGGTTCATGCCAGCCCTCGCCGCGCTGCAGAACGGCGAACTCGCGAGCGTCGATTTCACGCTGTGCGGCGACACCAGTTCCGTGACGCTGCACGCGACGCGCGGCGACCTGCGCAAGTTCTGGCGCCGCCGCGCGCTTGCCTCCCTGTTCGAATAACAAGCAGACCCCGTATGACCCGGATCGTTACCCGCCCCGTCGCGCCCGCCGACGCCGAAGCGCTCGCGCGCCACGGCCTGCATCCCGTCCTGGCGCGCCTGTACGCGTCGCGCGGCGTGCAGTCCCCCGCCGACATCGAGACCGCGCTGGCGCGGCTCGTCCCGCCCACCGAGCTGAAAGGCTGCGCCGACGCGGCGTCGCTGCTCGCCGACGCGATCGCCGACAAGCGGCGCCTGCTCGTCGTCGCCGACTACGACTGCGACGGCGCGACCGCGTGCGCAGTCGCGGTGCGCGGCCTGCGGATGTTCGGCGCGCAGATCGACTACCTGGTGCCGAATCGTTTCGAATACGGCTACGGCCTCACGCCCGAGATCGTCGAACTTGCCGCCGCGCGCAAGCCCGATCTGCTGATTACCGTCGACAACGGGATCGCGAGCGTCGCGGGCGTCGAAGCCGCGAACGCGCGCGGCATCGGCGTGCTCGTGACCGACCACCACCTGCCCGGCGACGCGCTGCCCGCCGCGCGCGCGATCGTCAACCCGAACCAGCCCGGTTGCGCGTTCCCGAGCAAGCACCTCGCCGGCGTCGGCGTGATGTTCTACGTGCTGCTCGCGCTGCGCGCCGAGCTGCGCCGCCGCGGCGCGTTCGCGAGCAAGGAAGCCGAGCCGCGCCTCGACGGCCTGCTCGACCTCGTCGCGCTCGGCACCGTCGCCGACGTCGTGCGGCTCGACGGCAACAACCGCGTGCTCGTCGCGCAGGGGCTGCAGCGCATCCGCAACGGCCGCATGCAGCCGGGCGTCGCCGCACTATTCCGCGCCGCCGCACGCGAAGCCCGCACGGCATCGGGCTTCGACCTCGGCTTCGGCCTCGGCCCGCGCCTGAACGCCGCCGGGCGGCTGTCCGACATGTCGCTCGGGATCGAGTGCCTGATCACCGACGACATCGGCCGCGCGTGGGATCTCGCGCAGCAGCTCGACGTAATGAACCGCGAGCGCCGCGAGATCGAGGCCGGCATGCAGCAGCAGGCGCTCGCCGATCTCGCCGACGTCGATCCGGCCGACGCGTGCACGATCACCCTCTTCAACCCCGAATGGCACCAGGGCGTGATCGGCATCGTCGCCGGCCGGCTCAAGGAGAAATTCCACCGCCCGTCGTTCACGTTCGCGCACGCCGACGAGGAAGGCAAGCGGGTCAAGGGGTCGGGCCGGTCGATCGCCGGCTTCCACCTGCGCGACGCGCTCGACCTCGTGTCGAAACGCGAACCGGACCTGATCGTCGCGTTCGGCGGCCACGCGATGGCGGCCGGCCTCACGCTCGACACCGAGAACGTGCCGCGCTTCGCGGCCGCGTTCGAAGCCGTCGCGCGCGAGTGGCTGTCCGACGACGTGCTCGCCCGCGTGATCGAGACCGACGGCGAACTCGAGGACGCGTACTTCACGCCGCAGTTCGTCGGGCTGCTCGACGAAGCCGTCTGGGGGCAGGGTTTTCCGGCCCCGCTTTTCTCGGGCGAATTCGACGTCGTGTCGCAGTCGCTCGTGAAGGAAAAGCACCTGAAGCTGCAGCTTGCGCGCGGCCGCCAGCGCTTCAGCGCGATCTGGTTCAACCACACGGAGCCGCTGCCGGCGAGCGCGCTGGTCGCGTACCGCCTCGTCGCCGACACGTGGAACGGCGTCACGCGCGTCCAGCTGATCGTCGAACACGCGGCCGGCTGAGCCCGGGCCGCCCGGCCCGCGACGCCCGCCGATGCATGCACGCCGCGCCGGAAGGGGCCACGGCACGCGTGCAAGCACCGTTTGCGTCACCGGGCAACCCTGCCGATCGGCTATAATTCCGCTTTTTTACGAAGCAAGAATAGCGAACGATCATGGAAGCGGAACGTCTCAACGCGATCGAAAGCTCCCTGCTCGACCTGCGCAACCGCGCGGGCGAGCTTCGGGGGTATCTTTGACTACGACGCCAAAGCTGCGCGTCTGACCGAAGTCAACAAGGAACTCGAAGACCCGAACGTCTGGAACGATTCGAAGAACGCCCAGGCACTCGGTCGCGAGAAGAAGCTGCTCGAAGGCGTCGTCACGACGCTCACCGCGCTCGATAGCGACCTGCGCGATGCGCTCGACCTGTTCGAGCTGGCACGCGAGGAAGGCGACGAGGACACCCTCGTCGCGTCGGAAGAAGACGCTGCGAAGCTCGAAGCACGCGTTGGCGACATCGAGTTCCGCCGGATGTTCTCGAACCCGGCCGACCCGAACAACTGCTTCATCGACATCCAGGCCGGCGCCGGCGGCACCGAGGCGTGCGACTGGGCATCGATGCTGCTGCGCCAGTACCTGCGCTACTGCGAACGCAAGGGCTTCAAGGCCGAAGTGCTCGAAGAGTCCGACGGCGACGTCGCCGGCATCAAGAACGCGACGGTCAAGGTCTCGGGCGAATACGCATACGGCTTCCTGCGCACCGAAACGGGCATCCACCGCCTCGTGCGCAAGTCGCCGTTCGACTCGTCGGGCGGCCGTCACACGTCGTTCTCGTCGGTGTTCGTCTATCCGGAAATCGACGACTCGATCGAAGTCGAGATCAACCCGGCCGACCTGCGCATCGACACGTACCGCGCATCGGGCGCAGGCGGCCAGCACATCAACAAGACCGACTCCGCGGTGCGGATCACGCACATGCCGACCGGTATCGTCGTGCAGTGCCAGAACGACCGCTCGCAGCACCGCAACCGCGCCGAAGCGATGGCGATGCTGAAATCGCGCCTGTACGAAGTCGAAATGCGCAAGCGCCAAGCTGAACAGGACAAGCTCGAATCGAGCAAGACCGATGTGGGCTGGGGCCACCAGATCCGTTCGTACGTGCTCGACCAGAGCCGCGTGAAGGACCTGCGCACGAACGTCGAAATGAGCAACACGCGAGCCGTCCTCGACGGCGACCTCGACGACTTCATCAGCGCGAGCCTCAAACAGGGCGTGTAAGCGCCGCGGCGCGACCCTGCCGGGTCGCGCCCCCTTGCCCTTCCCGTTTGCGTTGCCGCACCCATTCCGAATTCCGACCATCATGACCGAACCGACCCAAACGCAGCCCGCCGTCACCGCGGACGAAAACCAGATCATTGCCGAGCGCCGCGAGAAGCTGCGCGCCCTGCGCGAGCAAGGCGTCGCTTACCCGAACGATTTCCGCCCGACGCATCACGCAGCCGATCTGCAGGTGAATTTCGCCGACTCGGACAAGGCCGCGCTCGAAGCGAACCCGGTCGAGGTGTCGGTCGCCGGCCGCATGATGCTCAAGCGCGTGATGGGCAAGGCGAGCTTCGCGACGGTGCAGGACGGTTCGGGCCAGATCCAGTTCTTCGTGACGCCGAACGACGTCGGCGCGGAAACCTACGACGCGTTCAAGAAGTGGGATCTCGGCGACATCGTCGCCGCGCGCGGCGTGCTGTTCCGCACCAACAAGGGCGAGCTGTCGGTCCAGTGCAAGGAGCTGCGCCTGCTGTCGAAGGCGCTGCGCCCGCTGCCGGACAAGTTCCACGGCCTGTCCGACCAGGAAATGCGCTACCGCCAGCGCTACGTCGACCTGATCGTCACGCCGGAAACGCGCGACACGTTCCGCGCCCGCACCAAGACGATCGCGTCGATCCGCAAGTTCATGGATTCGGCCGACTTCATGGAAGTCGAGACGCCGATGCTGCACCCGATCCCGGGCGGCGCGGCTGCAAAGCCGTTCGTCACGCATCACAATGCGCTCGACATGCAGATGTTCCTGCGCATCGCGCCGGAGCTGTACCTGAAGCGCCTGATCGTCGGCGGCTTCGAACGCGTGTTCGAAATCAACCGCAACTTCCGGAATGAAGGCGTGTCGCCGCGTCACAACCCGGAATTCACGATGATGGAGTTCTACGCCGCGTACACCGACTACCGCTGGCTGATGGACTTCACCGAGCAACTGATCCGCCAGGCGGCGATCGATGCGCTCGGCACCGCGACGATCCAGTACCAGGGCCGCGAGCTCGACCTCGCGAAGCCGTTCCACCGCCTCACGATCACGCAGGCGATCCAGAAATACGCGCCGGAGTACACCGCCGGCCAGCTGTCGGACGACGCGTTCCTGCGCACCGAACTGAAGCGCTTCGGCGTCGACGTGTCGCAGCCGGCGTTCCTGAACGCGGGTATCGGGGCGCTGCAGCTCGCGCTGTTCGAGGAAACGGCCGAAGCGCAGCTGTGGGAGCCGACCTTCATCATCGACTACCCGGTCGAGGTGTCGCCGCTCGCACGCGCATCGGATACGGTGCCGGGCATCACCGAGCGTTTCGAGCTGTTCATGACCGGCCGCGAAATCGCGAACGGCTTCTCGGAGCTGAACGATCCGGAAGACCAGGCCGCGCGCTTCAAAAAGCAGGTCGAGCAGAAGGATGCGGGCGACGAGGAAGCGATGTTCTTCGACGCCGACTACATCCGCGCACTCGAATACGGGATGCCTCCGACCGGCGGCTGCGGGATCGGCATCGACCGTCTCGTGATGCTGCTGACCGACAGCCCGACGATCCGCGACGTGCTGCTGTTCCCGCATCTGCGCCGCGAAGACTGATCGCTGCGCCCGCGTGTGCGCCGCCGCCCTGCGGCGCGCACGCGACGGCTTTGTAACGACGCGTAAATCCCGCCAGCCGGCGTCCGCCGGCTTTCGATCCTGCCCCGTTTTATTCCCTCGTCACGCCGGCCTGCTCCGGGTTTTCCCTGCTATGGCCATCGGCGCCCCGCTGCAATTCGTTACACCTTGATACGGTGCGCCGCTTGCCGGTGAACGACACTCCTGTTGCGTCACCACGCATGACCACGGGACCAGAACGAGGCGCATGAACGCCAAGTCTGCGCGAGCCCGCAGCGTGGGATCCGGCCCGGCGCCGCCATGCCGATCCGGATCGACATCGGAGAAAAAAATGGACAACCAGAATCAGACCACGCCGCAAAAGCAACGCCTCCACCCGCTCATCGCCACCGCCGCCGGCGCCGTCATCGTCGCCAGCCTCGCAGCGACGGCAGCGATCACGGGTGTGTTCCCGAAGGCCAGCAGCAGCAACGAACAGAACGGCCAGACCCAGGCCGCGCTGATCGCATCGCAGCCGGCCGTCGATACGGCCGCGGCCGCCAGCGCCGCGCTGGCCGCGCAGGCCAAGCAGCAGGCGGCCGAACAGGCCGCCGCGCAGCAGAAGGCGCTCGCCGCGCAGGCCGAACCGAAGCCCGCTCCGCGGCCGGCCCCGGTACACCGTCGCCATACGACGGCGCCGCAGCCGCCGCAATACGCACAGCAACCGTCGGCACCCGCGCAAACCTACTGCCAGAGCTGCGGTACGGTCGTCGCGATCACGCCGGTCCGCACGCCCGGCCAGAGCTCGGGCATCGGTGCGGTCGGCGGCGCCGCGGCAGGCGGCCTGCTGGGCAACCAGTTCGGCCACGGCAACGGCCGCACCGCGATGACGATCATCGGCGCACTGGGTGGCGGCCTGGCCGGCAACCAGGTCGAAAAGCAGGTGCGCGCGGAAACCGACTACCAGGTGCAAGTGCAGATGGAAAGCGGCGCGACGCGCACGTTCACGTACCACAATCAGCAGCCGCCGTTCGGCCAGGGCCAGCGCGTGCGGATCGAGAACGGGACGCTGGTCGGCGCATGATCGCGTGATCCCCTGCCCGCGTCACGTGCGCGGGCAACCGGCCTGAAAATGAAAACGGCTCGCGAGCAATTGCTCACGAGCCGTTTTTTTATTGCCGGCCGTCTGCGCCGTTGCGGCGCACGCGGTGTTCAGTCCTCGTCGTCGAAGTCCGATTCGTCGATCCAGTGTGCCTGGATCGCTTCGAGGATCTTCTCGCCGGAGTGCTTCGGATCGTCGTTGAAGCCGTCGAGTTCGAGCACCCACTGGCGCAAGTCGACGAAGTTGATCCGCTGCGGGTCGATGTCCGGGTGCTTGTCCGCCAGCGCAATGGCTATTTCACGCGAATCGGTCCATTTCATCGCCTGCCTCCGGTTCCTGTCAGTGGTTTTCCTTCGCGTGGTTGATCGAGTACTTCGGAATCTCGACCACCAGGTCCGAATCTTCCGTCACGATCGCCTGGCACGACAGGCGCGACGTCGGCTCGAGGCCCCACGCCTTGTCCAGCAGATCGTCCTCGTCCTCCTCGGACGGCGTCAGATCGTTGAAGCCTTCGCGGATCACCACGTGGCACGTCGTGCACGCGCACGACTTCTCGCATGCATGCTCGATCTCGATCCCGTGTTCGAGCAGGTTGTCGCAGATACTCTTGCCGGGCGTCGCATCGATCACCGCGCCATCCGGGCACAGTTCGACGTGAGGCAGCACCACCAGTTGAGGCATGTCCGTTCCGTCAGTCAGGGTGCGGCGCCAGGCGCCGCACGGTTCATTATCGCGCGGGCCGTCGCCGGCCGATGCGCAGTTCGTGAGTTCAGATCTCGTCGAGCCGGCGGCCCGACAGCGCGCGCTTGATGCTCTTGTCCATCCGGCGCGCGGCGAATTCGTCGGTGCCGTCGGCCAGCGCCTTGGTCGCCGCTTCGATCGCGTTCGTATCGTCGCCTTGCGCTACCGCGCGCAGCGCAACGGCCAACGTGTCGACTTGCGTGCGTTCGTCCGCGTCGAGCAGTTCGCCGTCGGCCGCCAGCGCGGCCTGGGTCGCCTCGAGCATCCGCTCGGCCTCGACCTGCGCTTCACGCAGCGCGCGTGCGCGCATGTCGATTTCGGCGGTCTTGAAGCTGTCCTCGAGCATCTTCGCGATGTCGTCGTCGGCAAGACCGTACGACGGCTTCACGACGACCGACGCCTCGACGCCGGACAACTGCTCGCGGGCGAACACCGACAGCAGGCCGTCTGCGTCGACCTGGTAGGTCACGCGAATACGCGCGGCGCCGGCCGTCATCGGCGGAATGCCGCGCAGCTCGAAGCGCGCGAGCGACCGGCAGTCGGCGACGAGCTCGCGCTCGCCCTGCACGACGTGGATCGCCATCGCGGTTTGGCCGTCCTTGAAGGTCGTGAATTCCTGCGCGCGTGCGATCGGAATCGTCGAGTTGCGCGGAATGATCTTCTCGACGAGGCCGCCCATCGTCTCGACACCGAGCGACAGCGGAATCACGTCGAGCAGCAGCCAGTCGTCGCCGGTGCCGCGATTGCCGGCGAGCAAGTCGGCCTGGATCGCCGCGCCGAGCGCGACGACCTGGTCAGGATCGAGGTTCACGAGCGGCGGCTGGCCGAAATATTTCGCGACCGCGTCGCGGATCACCGGCATGCGCGTCGCACCGCCGACGAGCACGACGCCCTTGATGTCGGCCGGCGTCACCTGCGCGTCGCGCAGCGCCTTGCGGGTCGGCGTGAGCGTGCGCTGCACGAGCGGCTCGACGAGCGACGCGAACGTGTCGTGCGAGATCGTCTGCACGAGGTGCGCGCCACCCGACAGCGTGACGTCGAGGAATGCCTGCGGCGCGGACGACAGCGCTTCCTTCAGCACGCGCACACGGTCGAGCAACAGGCGCACGTCCTCGGGCGCGAGCGTCTTCGCATCGATGCCGGCCTGCGCGAGCACATGATCGAACAGCGCATGGTCGAAATCGTCGCCGCCGAGCGCGGAATCGCCGCCCGCAGCGAGCACTTCGAATACGCCCTTCGTCAGCTTCAGGATCGACAGGTCGAACGTGCCGCCGCCGAGGTCGTACACCGCGTAGAGGCCTTCGGCCCCGTTGTCGAGACCGTAGGCAATCGCTGCGGCAGTCGGTTCGTTCAGCAGGCGCAGCACGTTGAGGCCCGCGAGGCGCGCGGCATCCTTGGTCGCCTGGCGTTGCGCTTCGTCGAAATACGCGGGCACCGTGATCACCGCGCCGACCAGGTCGTCGCCGAGCGAATCCTCGGCGCGATAGCGCAGCGTCGCGAGAATCTCGGCCGACACTTCGACCGGGCTCTTCACGCCGTCGATGGTACGGATCTGCACCATGCCCGGCGCGTCGACGAATTCGTACGGTGCGTTAGCCGCGCCTTCGACCTCGGCCTTGCCGCGGCCCATGAAACGCTTCACCGACACGATCGTGTTGCGCGGATCGGTCGCGGCCTGCTCTTTCGCCTCGTGACCGATGCGACGGCCGCCCTTTTCAAGGTAGCGGACCACCGACGGCAGCAGCACGCGGCCCGCTTCGTCCGGCAGGACTTCGGGCACGCTGTTGCGCACAGCCGCGACGAGCGAGTTCGTCGTGCCGAGATCGATCCCGACGGCGAGTCGCCGCTGATGCGGCGCCGGCGCCATGCCCGGTTCGGAAATTTGCAGTAAAGCCATCTTGGTTCGTTCGGGCGCTCGGCCCGTTTGCTGCGCATGCCGCAAGGCACGCGGTTAAGTTTCGAGGCGCTCGATCTGCGCGCCCACTTCCGACGCGACCCGTTCGATGAACATCAGTTGGCGCACGGCCTCGGCGGCCGCCTGGTCGGCGCCGCTGTCGAGCAGCGTGCCGAGGCGCTCCACCCGCACGCGCCGCTCTTCGCGCAACTCGGCGAGCAGCGCGTCGAGCGCGTCGACGTTGCGGGCGGCCGCGGCATCCTCGATGCCCTCGCGCCACTCCATCTGCTGCATCAGGAACGCAGGCTCCATCGCGGTGTTGTTTTCCGCGCCGATGTCGACGCCGCGCAGCGACAGCAGATACGACGCGCGCTTCAGCGGATCGCGCAACGTGCGATACGCCTCGTTCGCGCGGGTTGCCCATTGCATCGCGATGCGCTTCTGCGCATCGCCGGCCGCCGCGAAGCGGTCCGGGTGCACCTGCGTCTGCACCGTCCGATAGGCGGCGTCGAGCACCGTCTCGTCGAGCGCGAATTGCGCCGGCAGGTGAAACAGGTCGAAGTGGCTGTCTTTCAGCGAGACCATCGTCGCGTTCAATTCCGGTTCGTCGCGCGGCAAACGCCGCACATTAAAAAGGCGGCCCGTGCCGCCTCTTGCCCGCATCGCGCGGAGATCCGCGCGTCACACGCGGAACGATTCGCCGCAGCCGCACTCGTCCTTCACGTTCGGGTTGTTGAACTTGAACCCTTCGTTCAGGCCTTCGCGTGCGAAGTCGAGCTCGGTGCCGTCGATGTAGGCAAGGCTCTTCGGATCGACGATGACCTTCACGCCATGGCTCTCGAACACCTGATCCTCGGGAGCCAGCTCGTCGACATACTCGAGCTTGTACGCGAGCCCCGAGCACCCGGTCGTGCGAACGCCAAGCCGCAGGCCCACACCCTTGCCGCGACGGACGAGGTATTTCTGGACGTGCTGTGCTGCTTTTTCGGTCAGTGTAATTGCCATGATGTCCTTGCCGCGGCGCGCCACCGGGGCCCGCCGCGATCCTTCTCAAGCTGCTCGATGCCGGTCAGGCCGCGGCCTGGTCGCCTTCCTTGGTGTCGTGGCGCTTCTTGTAGTCGGCCACGGCTGCCTTGATCGCGTCTTCCGCGAGGATCGAGCAGTGAATCTTCACCGGCGGCAGCGCGAGTTCTTCCGCGATCTGCGTGTTCTTGATCGACAGGGCTTCGTCGAGCGTCTTGCCCTTCACCCACTCGGTGACGAGCGAGCTCGACGCGATCGCCGAACCGCAACCGTACGTCTTGAACTTCGCGTCTTCGATCACGCCGTCCGCGCCGACGCGGATCTGCAGCTTCATCACGTCGCCGCAGGCCGGCGCGCCGACCATGCCCGTGCCGACCGTGTCGTCGTCCTTCGCGAACGAACCGACGTTGCGCGGGTTTTCGTAGTGATCCAGAACCTTGTTGCTGTAAGACATGACTCAGACTCCTTGACTCGTTACGTCTGCGTGCGCGAATCCGCCCGCGGGTATGTTCAATCCGGCGCTCAGTGTGCGGCCCATTCGATCGTCGACAGATCGATGCCTTCCTGGTGCATTTCCCAGAGCGGCGAGAGTTCGCGCAGCTTCGCGATCTTGCTGTTCAGCAGGTTGATCACGAAGTCGACTTCCTGCTCCGTCGTGAAGCGGCCGACCGTGAAGCGGATCGAGCTGTGTGCCAGCTCGTCGTTGCGGCCGAGCGCACGCAGCACGTACGACGGCTCCAGCGACGCCGACGTGCATGCGGAGCCCGACGACACCGCGACGTCCTTGATCGCCATGATCAGCGACTCGCCTTCGACGAAGTTGAAACTGATGTTGAGGTTGTGCGGGACACGACGCTCCATGTCGCCGTTCACGTACGTTTCCTCGATCTGCGACAGGCCGCGCAGCAGCTTGTCGCGCAGCATGCGGACGCGCTCGTTTTCCGTCGCCATTTCTTCGCGTGCGATGCGGAACGCTTCGCCCATGCCGACGATCTGGTGCGTCGCCAGCGTGCCCGAACGCATGCCGCGCTCGTGGCCGCCGCCGTGCATCTGCGCTTCGATGCGCACCCGCGGCTTGCGGCGCACGTACAGCGCGCCGATGCCCTTCGGGCCGTAGGTCTTGTGCGCCGAGAACGACATCAGGTCGACCTTCAGCTTCGCGAGGTCGATCTCGACCTTGCCGGTCGACTGTGCGGCGTCGACGTGGAACACAATGCCCTTCTCGCGGCAGATTTCACCGATCGTCTCGATGTCCTGGATCACGCCGATCTCGTTGTTCACGTGCATCACCGACACGAGGATCGTGTCCGGGCGCAGCGCGGCCTTGAACACGTCGAGGTCGATCAGGCCGTCATCCTTCACGTCGAGGTAGGTGACTTCGAAACCGTCGCGCTCGAGCTCGCGGCACGTATCGAGCACGGCCTTGTGCTCGGTCTTCACCGTGATGATGTGCTTGCCCTTGCCCTTGTAGAAGTTCGCGGCACCCTTGATCGCGAGGTTGTCCGATTCCGTTGCGCCGGACGTCCAGATGATCTCGCGCGGATCCGCGTTCACGAGTGCAGCCACCTGCTCGCGCGCTTCCTCGACCGCACGCTCCGCATCCCAGCCATACGCGTGGCTGCGCGACGCCGGGTTGCCGAACTGCTCGCGCAGGTACGGCACCATCTTGTCGACCACGCGCGGATCGACCGGCGTCGTCGCGCTGTAATCCATATAGATGGGCAGGTGGAGAGTGTCTTGGGTCATCTGTCGCTCCGGGAATTCTGTGCAGGGACTATGTGCGTTATGGGGTATGGCGGGCGCCTTCGCGCTCACGAACTCGCGATGTTGAACACCGAATTGGGGCCGAGCGGCATCGTGCGCACCGGCTCGGCCGGCGCCGCGACGGGCTCCGGCGTGCGCCGGTCACGCAGCACCGCGGGTGCGCCCTCGCGAGCGCGCTGCTGATCGACGAGATCCTGCAGCGACACCGAATCGAGGTATTCGACCATCTTCTGGTTCAGGGTCGACCACAGCTCGTGCGTCATGCAATGGCCGTCGGGCTGCTTCGAGCCGTCGCACGTGCCTTTGCCGCCGCACTGCGTGGCGTCGAGCGGTTCATCGACCGCGATGATGATGTCGGCAACGGTGACGTCCTGCGCGCGACGCGCGAGGTTGTAGCCGCCGCCCGGGCCGCGCACGGATTCGACGATTTCATGCCTGCGCAGCTTGCCGAACAGCTGTTCGAGATACGAGAGCGAAATCCGCTGGCGCTGGCTGATGCCTGCAAGCGTCACCGGGCCCTGCTCCTGGCGCAGTGCCAAGTCAATCATCGCCGTGACGGCGAAACGGCCTTTGGTGGTGAGTCTCATGGTGTCTAGGGGACTACAATCTTGACGATTTTGGTCAAGTATAAATATTTGACGATTTTAGTCAAGTATCCATGTCTTCGAAAGGGTATTCGCAGACCGCTGAATACCGCGCGATCACCGCGCCGTGCGGGCCCGGAGCGTCTCCAGCAGGCCCGCGCACGCGCGCTCGACCTGATTGAGCACCTGCTCGAAGCCCTGCGCGCCGCCGAAATAGGGATCGGCCACTTCAGTTTCGGTCGAATCCGGCGCGAATTCCATCAGCAGGCGAACCTTGTCGCGATGCTGCGGCGGACAGCGGCGGCGCAACTCCGCAAGATTCGCCTCGTCCATCGCGAGCAGCAGATCGAAGCGCTCGAAATCCGCCGCGCTCACCTGCCGCGCGCGCAGCGCCGACAGGTCGTAGCCGCGGCCGCGAGCGGCCGCCTGCGCACGCGTATCGGGCGGCTCGCCGACATGCCAGTCGCCGGTGCCGGCCGAATCGATCGCGATCCGGTCCGCCAGTGCGGCCGCGTCGACCTGGTGACGCATCACGCCTTCCGCGGTGGGCGAACGGCAGATATTGCCGAGACAGACGAAACAGATCGAAACGCGGGTCATCGCACTATCGAAAAGCCGCGGCGAACCGCGTGGAAGAAGAGCACGCCATTATACAAAGACGGCCAAAATCGCGCCGCCGCGCAAAGCGACGGCGCCGTGCCTCACAACGCCTTCGGCGCGGCGAGCACGACGTCGCCGGATGCCGCCGGCAGCGGCGTCGCCGTGTCGCCGACCAGCCCGAACGACACCGCACGCGCCAGTTCGGCGGACGCCTGGTGAACGGCGAGCGGAGCGCGCGACGGCGCATCGGCCATCGCATGCAGATAGGCAGCCGCAGCCAGCGGAACGACGATTGCCAGCGGCCAGTACATCGATATTGTCTTTTTCATGATGCGGACCTCCTTGACCTCGTACCCCGAAACCCAATTCCGGGGACTACAGACAGGATTCTATAGACCGCACCTATCGAGATAAATATCCAAATAGCGAACGCACTGTTGTCGCCGGATGAACAGTCGTCAGCCGAGGTGGCTTTGCGACGCCGCGTACAGTTCGCGGAACGTGCGCCCGGTGGGCGTCGGCATGTCGCGCGTATCCATCCAGCCGCCCATCATCGGCAGGCGCCGCAGCGTGCCGCCGTTGCCGCCCAGCCGCTCGAGGATGCGCACCGCGAGCTTGGTCGTCAGCGCGTACAGCATCGGCCGCCGCGCGACGAAGCCCCATGCGGCGAGCGCCGCCCGCTCGCGCCACGGCCGCAGGTGCCGCTCGACCTGCTTCTCGCGCAGCGTGCGCAACAGGTGCGACAACGGAATCCCGGCCGGGCACACGCTGTCGCATTCCCCGCAGAGCGTCGCGGCCTGCGGCAGGTCGAGCGCGCGGTCGAGCCCGACGTAGCTCGGGGTCAGCACCGACCCCATCGGCCCCGGGTAGACCCAGCCGTACGCATGGCCGCCGACCTTCTGGTACACCGGACAATGGTTCATGCATGCGCCGCAGCGGATGCAGCGCAGCATCTCCTGGAACTCGCCGCCGATCAGCCCCGTGCGGCCGCCGTCGACGAGCACCACGTAGTTGTGCTCGGGGCCGTCCTCGTCGCCCGGCCCGCGCGGCCCGGTCAGCAGCGAGAAATAGTTCGACGTCTTCTGCCCGGTCGCGGAGCGCGGCAGCAGGCGCATCGCGGTCGCGAGATCCTCGAGCGTCGGCAGCACCTTCTCGATGCCCGTCACGGCCACATGCACGCGCGGCATCACCGTGCACATCCCCTCGTTCCCTTCGTTCGTCACGATCGCAACCGAACCGGTCTCGGCGATCACGAAGTTGCCGCCCGTCACGCCCATGTCGGCCGACATGAAATGCGGGCGCAGCACCTCGCGCGCCTCACGCGTCATGTCCGGAATCTCGGTGAGCCGCTCGCGGTGGTGCGTCCGCGCGAACAGGTCGGCGATCTCGTCCTTGTCCTTGTGCACGACGGGCGCAATGATGTGGCTCGGCGGCTCGTTGTCGTTGATCTGCAGGATGTATTCGCCGAGATCCGTCTCGATCGACTGCACGCCCATTTCCGCGAGCACCGCGTTCAGGCGCATTTCCTCCGACACCATCGACTTGGTCTTGATGACCTTCTTCACGTCGTGACGGCGCGCGATGTCGGCCACGAGCCGCGCGGCATCCGCGGTCGTTTCGGCGAACAGCACCGTCGTGCCGCGCCGCGTCGCCTCGCGCTCGAACGCCTCGAGCCACACGTCGAGGTTCTCCAGCGCGCGGTTGCGGCGCGCCTTCAGCGCGGCGCGGGTGGCCGGGAAGTCGATCGCGGTCATCGCGTCGGCGCGCGCGGACACGAACTTCGTCGACAGCTTCTTCAGGTTCTGCTGCAGGCGCTGGTCGGCCAGCTTCTGGCCGGCGCGCGCCTTGAAATGCATCGATTGGACTTGCATCGCGGTATCGGGGGAAAAGTGAGCGGAACCGGGCGTCAGACGTCGCCCGCCAGCACCTGCGCGACGTGCAGCACGCGCGTGTCGCGGTCGCCGGTGCGGCGCAACCGCCCTTCGATGTTCAGCATGCAGCCGAGATCGCCGAGCACGACGGCGCCCGTGCCCGACGCACGCACGTTCGCGCATTTCTCGTCCGCGATGGCCGCCGAAATGTCGCCGTACTTGACCGCGAACGTGCCGCCGAAGCCGCAGCAGTGCTCGCAGTCCTTCATCTCGGTGACGGCGATACCACGCTGCGCGAGCAGCGCGCGCGGCTGTGCCTTCACGCCGAGCTCGCGCAGGCCCGAGCATGAATCGTGGTAGGTGACGGGCCCGGTGAATTCGCCCGGTGCGAGCGACACCTTCGCGACGTTCGCCAGGAAATCGGTCAGTTCGTAGACCTTCTGCTGGAACCGTGTGTAGCGCCCCATCAGCTCGGGGTCGTCGCGGAACAGGTCGCCGTAGTGTGCGCGGATCATCCCGCCGCAAGACCCCGACGGCGCGACGACGTAATCGAACTGCTCGAACTCGCGCAGCGTCTTTTCCGCGAGATCGCGTGCGAGCGCGCGGTCGCCCGAGTTGTAGGCGGGCTGGCCGCAGCAAGTCTGCGCGGGTGGCACGATCACCTCGTAGCCGGCGTCGCGAATCAGCTTGAGCGCCGAGAAACCGATTTCGGGGCGCATCAGATCGACCAGGCAGGTCACGAACAAACCGACTCGCATACGGGCTCCTTCGAGAAAACGGCTCTCATTATCCGCCGTTTGGCCAGCAAGACCAACGCTGGCTCGCGCGCAAGCCCGCACTGCGCGAAACGAGGATTTCCTCGAACGGCGTTCGCTTTTTTCACAATACGAGATACAATCGTTCCAACACCGCTTGACGCGTCAACCGATTTCTCCCCCGACATGAGCCAACCCACCCCGGATTCAAAAACGTCGATCCAGGTGATCGAACGCATGATGCGGCTGCTGGACGCGCTCGCCGCGCACAGTGACCCTGTCAGCCTGAAGGAACTTGCGCAGCGCACGGAGCTGCACCCGTCGACCGCGCACCGCATCCTCAACGACATGGTGACCTGCCGTCTCGTCGACCGCTCCGATCCCGGCACGTACCGCCTCGGCATGCGGCTGCTGGAGCTCGGCAACCTCGTGAAGGCGCGCCTGTCGGTACGCGACGCGGCGCTGATGCCGATGCGCGAGCTGCACCGTCTCACCGGGCAGACCGTGAACCTGTCGGTGCGCCAGGGTGACGAAATCGTCTACATCGAGCGTGCGTATTCGGAGCGCTCGGGGATGCAGGTCGTCCGTGCGATCGGTGGCCGCGCGCCGCTGCACCTCACGTCGGTCGGCAAGCTGTTCCTCGCGGCCGACGAAACGTCGCGCGTGCGCGCCTATGCGACGCGCACGGGGCTGTCCGGCCATACGCAGAACAGCATCACCGACATCGCGAAGCTCGAGCGCGAGCTGACGATCGTCCGCCAGCAATCGTGCGCACGCGACAACGAGGAGCTGGAACTCGGCGTGCGTTGTATCGCGGCCGGCATCTACGACGATTCGGGCAAGCTCGTCGCGGGCCTGTCGCTGTCGGCGCCGGCCGATCGCCTCCAGGATGCGTGGCTCGGCCAGTTGAGCCGCACGGCCCTCACCATTTCGGAATCGCTCGGCTACCGTCCGGCGCCCTCGAAGGATGCGAACGGGCTGCAGCGGCAGGCGTAAGCCGCTTGCGCACCCCCAACGAAAAAGCCCCGCGATTGCGGGGCTTTTTTTCAGCCATCGGCGTGGCGGCGAACCGCCACCCACCGTGCGATCAGGTCCCGCCGTTGGGCGTGTTGGCCGCCGTCAGGCGCTCGCCGCCGCCGGCATCGAGCCAGTTGCGCAGGCGCGCCGCGTCGGCAAAGCGCGAATACTTGCCGAACGAATCGAGCAGCACCATCACCATCGGCTTGCCGTGGATCGTCGCCTGCATCACGAGGCATTCGCCCGCTTCGTTGATGAAGCCCGTCTTCTGCAGACCGATGTCCCACGAGCCGTTGCCGCGGATCAGCGCGTTCGTGCTGTTGTAGACCAGGTTGCGCTTGCCCGTGTACACCTCGTAGGTGCGATCGGTCGAGAACTGGCGGATCGTCGGGTACTGGTACGCCGCATTGACCATCTTCACGAGGTCGCGCGCGCTCGACACGTTCGAGCTCGACAGCCCCGTCGAATTCTCGAAGTGCGTATCCGTCATGCCGAGCGACTTCGCCTTCGCGTTCATCGCAGCGATGAACGCCGGACGGCCGCCCGGGTAGTAACGCGACAGCGCGGCGGCCGCGCGGTTTTCCGACGCCATCAGCGCGATGTGCAGCATGTCTTCGCGCGACAGCACCGAGCCGACCGACAGGCGCGAGCCCGTGCCCTTCTCGTAGTCGCGGTCTTCGTCGGTAACTTCGATCTGGTCGGCCATCGGCGCCTTCGAGTCGAGCACGACCATCGCCGTCATCAGCTTCGAGATCGACGCGATCGGCACGACGGCGTGCGAATTCTTGTCGAACAGCGGTTCGCCCGAATTCTGGTCGACGACGTACGCAACGCTCGAACGCAGCGCGAGTGCATCCGGCGTGTCGTGCAGGCCGAAGGCCTGGCCGACGGTCGGCCGGCGCGGCTGGAACGCGACCTTGCGGACTGCGCCGTGATGGCCGCCATGCACGTTCGATGCGAGTGTCACGCGCTTGCGCGATGCCTTCGCACGCGGCGCATCGGCCGCGGCGACCTTCGCGGATTTGTCGGAGCTGGCCTTGGCCGTCTTCTTCTTCGCAGACGAAGCAGGAGCGACAGCCTTTTTCTTGGCAGCTTGTTGGGTGTTCGCAGTGGCGGCAAAGGCGTCAGCAGGCGCGACGGACGCGGTGGTCGCCAGCAAGGCGACTGCGACCGACACAGCCGTGCCGAGCGTCATGCTCTGCAACAATCTGCGTGGTGAAAACGATTCGGCTTTCATTGGGGTCTGGACAAAGCGGGCGGGAGGTTTCCGCAAGTGTAGTTAAAGCTGAAAAAAAGAGCAATATTAGGCACTTACCGATCGTCGTTAAACCGGAGTGTAAGGGTCGGTCAACCTCAGACCAATGAACCCTCCCGCTCCCATCGAAAAAATTCATGGGATGCGTTGCCCGACAGTACCCGTCTCCCGATTACCACACGGTTAATTGAGATAACGTCACTTCGGAGACGATTTAAAGCGGGGAAACTACGTATCCGGCGCTCGGGGTGCCATGGGCGCCGGTCTCGGCCGTGGCGGCGGCACGTCGCCACGATACGCGCATCCAAATACGCGCATCCAAATACGCGCATCCAAACGGCGCGTTTTCGACAGGAGCAGAAGGATAACGTTCCACAGCCCTGTCAGGTTTACCTGTGCATGATCATGGTGCGCCGCGCCTGCCCCGGGGCCGTGCGCACCATGTGGGATCGCGCATGAAACCGATTCCGAATCGGGCACGATAACTCTTTGTTTTATCGATAATTTGTCGCGATTGTGCAACGCACAAAAAATACTTGACAACGGTTTTCTCTGCCCTAAAATAAGCCTCATTGCTGCGTTGCACAAAGCACGCGCATCCGAGGTTCCCCAGCGTAGTGCCCTTTACTCTGCGATCGACGCGATCGCTTTTCAGGAGCTTGACATGTCCTTGCTGACCCCCGAGCAAATCGCCGCCGCCCAGAAAGCCAACCTCGAAAGCCTGTTCGGTCTGACGACCAAGGCGTTCGAAGGCGTCGAAAAGCTGATCGAACTCAACCTGCAGGTCGTGAAGTCGACGCTGGCCGAAGGCCAGGAAAACGCTCAGCGTCTGCTGTCGGTGAAGGACGCACAGGAACTGATCGCGCTGCAAGCCAGCCTGTCGCAGCCGGTCGCGGAAAAGGTGCTGTCGTACGGCCGTCACCTGTATGAAATCGCCTCGTCGACGCAAGCCGAGTTCGCGAAGGTTGCCGAAGCGCAATTCGAAGAGCAGAACAAGAAGGTCCAGGCACTCGTCGACAACGTCGCGAAAAACGCCCCGGCCGGTTCGGAAACGGCTGTCGCCGCACTGAAGTCGGCACTGAACGCTGCGAACACCACGTACGAAACGGTTCAGAAGGCAACGAAGCAAGCTGTCGAAATCGCCGAAACGAACTTCAACGCTGCTGCCGCCGTCGCAACGAAGGCTGCTACCGCCGCTGCCGCACGTCGTTCGAGCAAGCCGGCCGCGTAAGCGCCCCCTGCTCCTGAGAAAGAGCCGCGCACAGCGCGGCTTTTTCGTTTGTGGTGCCGGAACATGCTGGAACCAGCAAGTCGACGGTCGTTCTCGAACGATCGTTTGAGCATCGGCCGCCGGCAACAGAAAACGCCGCCGCCCGGATGGTCCGGGCGGCGGCGTTTTTTTCGTGGCCGGCAATCTGCCGGCCGTGCCGTTCGCGTTACTTCTTGCGTTGCGGCGGCAGGTCTGTACAGACGCCTTCGTACAGTTCGGCGGCCATGCCGACCGATTCGCCTAGCGTCGGGTGCGGATGGATCGTCTTGCCGATGTCTTCCGCGTCCGCGCCCATCTCGACGGCGAGGCACACTTCGCTGATCAGGTCGCCCGCGTTCAGGCCGACGATGCCGCCGCCGATCACGCGATGGGTTTCCTCGTCGAAGATCAGCTTCGTGAAGCCTTCGTCACGGCCGTTCGCGATCGCGCGGCCCGAAGCAGCCCACGGGAACACGGCCTTGCCGTACTTGATGCCTTCGGCCTTGCACTGCTCTTCCGTCTTGCCGGCCCACGCCACTTCCGGATCGGTGTACGCCACCGACGGGATCTGCAGCGCGTCGAAGTACGCCTTCTCCCCGTGCGCGGCTTCCGCTGCGACGTGGCCTTCGTGCACGGCCTTGTGCGCGAGCATCGGCTGGCCGACGATATCGCCGATCGCGAAGATGTGCGGGACGTTCGTGCGCATCTGCTTGTCGACGTCGATGAAGCCGCGATCCGTCACGGCCACACCGGCCTTGTCGGCGCCGATCTTCTTGCCGTTCGGGCTGCGGCCCACCGCGACGAGCACGAGGTCGTAGCGCTGCGGCTCCGCCGGCGCCTTCTCGCCCTCGAACGTCACGTAGATGCCGTCTTCCTTCGCTTCCGCGCCGACCGTCTTGGTCTTCAGCATCACGTTGCCGAAGCGCTTCGCGTTGTACTTTTCCCAGACCTTGACGAGATCGCGGTCCGCGCCGTTCATCAGGACGTCGAGCATTTCGACGACATCGATCTCGGCGCCGAGCGTCGAGTAGACCGTCGCCATTTCGAGGCCGATGATGCCGCCGCCGATCACGAGCATCCGCTTCGGCTGCTGGCGCAGTTCGAGTGCGCCGGTCGAATCGACGATGCGCGGGTCTTCCGGCAGGAACGGCAGCTTCACCGATTGCGAACCGGCCGCGATGATCGCCTGCTTGAAGCGGACGACCTTCTTGCCGTTCTCGCCCTGCACTTCCATGTGATACGGATCGACGAACGACCCGACGCCCGTGACGACTTCGACCTTGCGTGCCTTCGCCATGCCGGCGAGGCCCGTCGTCAGTTTCTTGACGACGCCCGACTTGAAATCGCGCAGCTTGTCGAGGTTGATCTCGGGCTTGCCGAACGTGATGCCGTGCGACGCGAGCGCCGCGGCTTCTTCGACGACGAGCGACGTATGCAGCAGCGCTTTCGACGGGATGCAGCCGACGTTCAGGCACACGCCGCCGAGCGTCGAGTAGCGTTCGACGAGCACGGTCTTCATGCCGAGATCGGCTGCGCGGAACGCGGCCGAGTAGCCGCCGGGACCGGCGCCGAGCACGAGCATGTCGCACTCGATGTCCGCGGCACCTGCGTAGCTGCCGGCTTGCGGCGCGGGTGCCGGAGCGGCTGCGGCCGGTGCCGGCGCAACTGCTGCGGGCTTGGCTGCTTCGGGTGCTTTCGCGGGCGCGGCGGCGCCTGCTGCTGCTTCGACGATGGCGATGACAGTGCCTTGCGAGACTTTCTCGCCGGCTTTGACCTTGATTTCCTTGACGGTGCCGGCGACGTCGCTGGGCACTTCCATGGAGGCTTTATCGGATTCGAGCGTGATGAGCGTTTGCTCTTTTTCGATCACGTCGCCGGGTTTGACGTTGACTTCGATGACATCGACGCCGCTGAAATCGCCGATATCCGGAACCTTGACTTCGATGAGACTCATTACTGTCCCCTTCTTGATTAGCTGCAGACAGAGGGGGAGAAACCCGCGAAAGAACCCAAGACTACGGCCTGAAAGAAAACGCGAACCTGGGGCAGGACCACCTTTGCCGTCCGCCCAAGGACGCGCCTTTCTTTTGGTTACTTTTCTTTGGAAGACAAAGAAAAGTGACCGCCGCCCCGCGCAGGGGCGACGCTAATAGACCGTTAGCAAAACAGGTTCAACGACAGAGCGTGGACAACAAACAAAAAACCCACGCCCCCGCGAGCCACTCCCACGCTCATCAAAGAATGATGCGACGGAAATCCGCGAGCAACGCACCGAGATACGCATTGAACCGCGCGGCTTCCGCGCCATCGATCACGCGATGGTCATACGACAGCGACAGCGGCAGCGTGAGACGCGGCACGAACTGCTTGCCGTCCCACACCGGCTTCATCTGGCCGCGCGACAACCCGAGGATCGCCACTTCCGGCGCGTTGATGATCGGCGTGAAGTTCGTGCCGCCGATCCCGCCGAGCGACGAGATCGAGAAGCAGCCGCCCTGCATCTGGTCCGGCTTCAGCTTGCCATCGCGTGCGGCCTTCGACAACTCGGCCATTTCCTTCGCGATATCGACGAGCCCCTTCTTGTCCGCATCGCGGATCACCGGCACGACGAGGCCGTTCGGGGTATCTGCGGCAAAACCGACGTGGTAGTACTGCTTGAACACCAGGTTGTCGCCGTCGAGGCTCGCATTGAAGGTCGGGAATTTCTTCAGCGCAGCAACAACCGCCTTGATCACGAACGCGAGCATCGTGAACTTCACGCCCGCCTTTTCGTGCTCCTTGTTCAACTGCACGCGCAGCGCTTCGAGCTCGGTGATGTCCGCTTCGTCGTTGTTCGTGACGTGCGGGATCATCACCCAGTTGCGATGCAGGTTCGCGCCCGAGATCTTCTTGATGCGCGACAGCGGCTTCGCCTCGAACGGGCCGAACTTCGAGAAGTCGACCTTCGGCCACGGCAGCAGGTTCAGCTCGCCGCCGCCTGCCGGCACGGCTGCCGCGCCCGGTGCTGCGCGCTGGCCCGTCATCACGCCCTTCACGAAGCCCGTGACGTCGTCCTTCGTAATGCGGCCCTTGGGACCCGAGCCCTGCACGCGTGCGACTTCGACGCCGAGTTCGCGCGCGAACTTGCGCACCGATGGCGATGCGTGGCTGGCGCGGTATTCGCCCGACGGA
>NZ_JAAGPP010000147.1:0-237 GCF_017104975.1 Burkholderia sp. Ac-20344 | reverse complement strand
AAAAAAAAAAAAAAAAACACTCTCCTCCCCACGCTCTTCTAACATGTGACCTTTCCTGGCTACCACCTGCCTCGCCTCAACGTTTTCTTACTCCTCTATCTGCCATATGTGGTCGTACCGTCATTCCTACAGACTCTTCTTATCGTGTTCTTGTCGCCGATGCTTAACATTCTGTTGTACCTGCTTTCTGTCTTGATCGCGATACGCCTGGCTCCTACTTGCATTAGTCACACCGCT
>NZ_JAAGPP010000146.1:0-22233 GCF_017104975.1 Burkholderia sp. Ac-20344 | reverse complement strand
CGCTGCAGCCGCTCGCCACCGCCGTGCTCGCCGTCCCGCTGTTCAACGAGCGCCTGCCCGCGCGCGGCTGGCTCGGGATGGCGCTCGGGCTCGCCGGCGTCGCGCTCGTGCTGGCGCCGAAGGTCATCGGCGGTGTCGCGCCGCCGCCGGGCGCCGCGCCTGCGTGGCTCGTCGTCGCCGTCTCGGTCCTCGCGGTCGGGTCGATCACCGCCGGCTCGCTGTACCAGAAAGGCAAGCTCGCGCGAAGCGACCTGCGCACGGCAGTTGCGATCCAGAACTTCGGTGCGGCCATCGTCGCGGCCCTCTTCGTCGCGCTGCTGCACGAGACGCGCTGGATCGGCGCGCCGGCGCTGTGGGTGTCGCTCGTATGGGGTGTCGTGTTCCTGTCCGGCGGCGCGGTCACGATGCTGATGTGGATGCTGCGGCGCGGCAACGCCGCGCGCGCGACGTCGCTGCTGTTCCTCGCGCCGCCGCTGGCCGCGCTGCAGGGCTACTGGCTGTTCGGCGAGACACTCGCGGCGATCCAGCTCGCCGGCTTCGCGCTCGCGCTGGTGGGCGTCGTGCTCGCGCGGCGCTGACGCGCCCGCCCGTCTGCGCACTCATGGGGCCGTACAAACGCCGGCCGCCCCGCGCATCGAATGCCGGCGCGCGAACCCCCGTCGCTCGGCATCCTGCACCCGCCCGGCGCACCGTGCACCACGGCGATGCAGCCCGTCTCGCCGAAGCAACGCGAAATCGCCGGATCGCACGCCCGGCGCGGCACCGCGCCGCGATTGCGCTTATGATGGGCGCCTCGAATTTCGTTCCGGAACTCCCTTCATGACATCCGCCGATTACGCCAGCCGCCAACGCGCGATCATTGCCGAACTGAACGTTGCCCCGCACTTCGACGCCGAGGCCGAAATCGCCCGCCGCGTCGAGTTCCTCGCGCAATACCTGCGTTCGACCGGCCTGCGGACCTACGTGCTCGGCATCAGCGGCGGCGTCGATTCGTCGACGGCCGGCCGGCTCGCACAGCTTTCGGTCGAAAAGCTGCGCGCCGGCGGCTACGACGCCCGCTTCATCGCCATGCGCTTGCCGAACGGCGTGCAGAACGACGAAGCCGATGCACAGCGCGCGCTCGCGTTCGTGCGCGCGGACGAGGAACTGACCGTCAACGTGAAGCCGGCCGCCGACGCGATGCTCGGCGCACTGGTCGCGTCCGGCCATGCGTTCGAGACGCCGGCCCAGCAGGACTTCGTGCATGGCAACGTCAAGGCGCGCGAGCGCATGATCGCGCAGTACGCGGTGGCCGGCGCGCGGCGCGGCATCGTGATCGGCACCGATCACGCAGCCGAGTCGCTGATGGGTTTCTTCACGAAGTTCGGTGACGGCGGCGCGGACATCCTGCCGCTCGCGGGGCTGAACAAGCGTCGCGTGCGCGCGGTGGCCCGTGCGCTCGGCGGCGAGGAACTGATCGTGATGAAGGTGCCGACGGCCGACCTCGAGGAACTGCGCCCGCTGCGTCCCGACGAACACGCGTACGGCGTCACCTACGACGAGATCGACGATTTCCTCGAAGGCAAGCGCGTCGCCGACAACGTGTACGAAACGGTGCTGCGCTTCTACGATGCTTCGCGCCACAAGCGCGCGCTGCCGTACACGCCGTTCGACTGGCCGACTGCATAAGCCGGCCGCCCAGGCCGGACAATACCGCCGCGCGCACCGTCACGGCTGCGCGCGGCGCCCTGCCGACGGGCTCCGCTACGCGTGCCCGCCCGTCTTCGACGCCTGCAGTGCGCGAATCCGCATCCGCGCGCCGGTATCGCTGACCGTCGCGTCGTACATCGTCGCGAGATCGCGCTTGAGCGCGGTGCGCGAACCACCGTCGAGATACACCATGTGCCCCGACGGATAGAAACGCGCGGACAGGTTCTGCCGCACCTTCTGATCCTCGAGCGGCATCTGCTGCAGGTCGATCACGGTCTGGTAGAAAGGCGTGACGAAATCGTAGAAGCCGTTCGCCGACAGCACCTTCAGGTCGACGTTCAGCGCCATCACCGCGGCGAGATCGCCGGCCGTATAGAGGATCACGTTCCCCTGCGCATCGATGCCCTGCTGCGCGCCGGTCGGATCGATGTGGCTGAAATCCCAGTTCTGGAACGCCTGGTCGTTCAGGTCGGTGAACGCGGAATTCGACGTGAACTTCAGCTGCTCGTTCAGGTAGCTGTTCCACATCGCCGTATAGACACCCGACACGGCCGTCATCGTCGGATCGTTGCCGCCCGAATTCGGGTCGATCTTGCCGGCGATGCCCGACGAGATCCCGGTCACGCGGCCGTCGTACGAACCGAGCGCGAGGCCCTGTGCCTGCAGCAGCGTCGTCAGGAACAGCGAATTGCCGCGCGCGTTGTAACCCGCGATGTCGAGCCCCCAGGTCTGCAGCGTCGCCGTGTCGATACCCGTATAGTCGGACAGCTTCTTCACGGCGGCCGGGTCGGCATGCGGCACGGTGCGCAACGCGGTCAGGTAGTCGGTGCGCGCGAACTGCGCGACTTCCTCGACGAACGCGCCGAGATCGGTCGGCGCCGGCGTGACGCCGAGTTTCTTGTGATACCACGCATCGGCCGCCGCGGTCGGCAGCGCGCCGACCGGGTTGCCGGCCTGCCGGTAGTCGAGGATCGACGATTGCAGCGTGACGCCGTTCAGGTCGACGCCGTCCTCGTGCAGTTTGTACGCGAGCACGCAGCTGCGCGCGGTGCCGTACGATTCGCCGAACAGGTATTTCGGTGAATTCCAGCGGTTGTTCTTCGTCAGGTAGCGCTTGATGAACTGCTTCAGCGAATCCGCATCCTGGTCGACGCCCCAGAAGTTGCGGTTCTTGTTCGGCGCGACGGCCGCCGAATAGCCGGTACCGACCGGGTTGATGAACACCAGGTCGCTGTGGTCGATCATGCTGTCCGGGTTGTCTTCCATCTGGTACGGCGCGGGCGGCGTGAACCCCGGCATCGACGTCTTGATGCGCTTCGGCGCGAACGAGCCCAGCAGCACGAACACCGACGACGAGCCCGGCCCGCCGTTATAGAAGAACGTCACGGGCCGCGTTTCTTCCTTCGCGCCGTCGGCCGTGAATGCGACGTAGAAGATCTTCGCGGCCGGCTGCGAACTGCTCGGATCGACCGTCACGAGGTGGCCGGCCGTCGCCGTGTAGGCGATGCGCGTCCCGTCGATCAGGATCGTGTGATGCGTGATCGCGGCCGCCTCGGTCGTATCGGTCACCGAGTCGTCGGGGCCGTTGCCGTATGCAACCGGATCGAAGAATGGCAGGTCGCGGCCGTGGCTGAGCGCGACCGGGTTGACGGTCGGCGGCACGCCATGCGAATTGTGGTCGCCGTGATGCAGCGGATACACGCCGCCGGAAGATGCGGAATCGATGCCCATCGTGCTGCTCCTGGAGGTGAGAAAAAGGCGCGGGCCGGAAGCCCGCGCCATACGGAAAGCCGTGTACCGCGGCCGTCAGCTCGACGGCTTGCGCGTCAGGATCGCCGCGAGCTGCGCACCGTTCGGGCTGCCGAGGCCCGTGCACGCATCCCAGCCCTGCGCGGCCGCATACGTGCCGTTCGAGCCCTTCGTGATGTCGCGCAGCGCACCCGGGTTCCTGTAGAGCACCGGGTTGATCCAGCCGGCGGCCGCCCCGCCCGCCGTGCTCGCCGTTGCATTGATCCGCGCGACCAGCGCGGCCCACAGCGGCGCGACCGCGCTCGTGCCGCCCATCACCGTGGCCGTGCCCGCGATCGACACTTCGTAGCCCGTCTGCGGCGACGCATCGCCGGCGACGTCCGGCACGCCGCGCTTCGCGAGCGGTGTGCTGCTGCCATCGGCGCGCGCGACGGTCAGCCCCTGCTGCCACGCCGGCAGGTCGAACAGCGTGCTGACACCGCCCCCGCCCGCGCCGCCGCCGGCCGCGTCGTCGTTCCACGTGACCTCGCTGCGAATGCCCTGCCCGGGCAGCGCGTCGAGCTGCGTGCCGCCGCAGCCGAGCACGTACGGGCTCGATGCGGGGAAGTCGACATGATCGGCGCCGTCCTGCAGCCCGTCGCCCGAGCCGCTGTCGCCGGATGCCGCGCACACCGTGATGCCCTGTGCGGCAGCCGCCTGCAGCACGCGGTTGAACGCCTGCGCGGACTGCGCCTGCCAGATCGCCTCCGGGCCGCCCCAACTGATCGAGATCACCGACGGCTTGTTGGTCGTGTCGCTGACGGCCGCGTTGACGGCCTGGATGAAGCCCGCGTCGCTGTTCGGCGCGAAGTAGACGGCGATCTTCGCGGCCGGCGCGATCGCGCCGGCGATCTCGATGTCGAGCGCGACTTCGCCGTCCGGGCCGCTCGGGTCGCCGGTCGGCGTGTTGCGGCCGGTACCGACGTTCACGTCGACGAGCGTCGGCGGCGTCTTGATGCCGAGCCCGCGGAAATACTGCTGGATGTCGGCCGCGCGGTAGCCGCCGCCGAGCTCGACGATCGCGATGCACTGCCCGGCACCGTCACCGGCCGGGAAGCCGTACAGCGATGCCAGCTGGATCGGGGTGAACGTGACGCCCGCCGGGCCGCCGCGCGCGGGCTTGAACGGCGGTCGCAGCCGGAAGTGCGGCCGCGCCTGCGGACGGCTGTCGAGGCCGAGCACGGCCGTGACGGCGTCGCCGAGATCGTCGGGCAGCGCGATCGGGCCGGAGCGGCCGCGATACTGGCCGATCGACTGATGCTCGAAGCGTTCGAGCTTGACGCTGAACGCGGCTTCGAACTGCTGGATCGTGCCGGACAGCACGACGACGCTTTCAACGGGATCGACGCGATCGACCGTCAGCTGGTGGCGACGCGCGAAGTCCTCGGCCTTGCGAATGTCGTCGGGATTGGCGGAAAAACGTTGCGCGAAGGTTTCGCGCGACACCGGTTTCGCTTGCGCGTCGCCGGTGGCGAGCTGGTGAAGCAGCGTATCGAGTTGCCCTTCTTCCTGCCGCCGCAACATGATCGTGACGTGGATGCGTTCTGCCGGATCGCACGGGCCGAGACACTTGGACTCGGCGACGATTCGGGGTTCACGGTCGGCGTGAAGATGCCTTGCCATGTTCAGACCCTCCTTGGTACCGCGTTGCACGGAACAGCCAGGAAATCGGACAGGGCCGGCGGGAGACGGTTCCGTTCGGTCGGTCGGGTTCGCGCAGCGCGAAGCAACAGGGAGTTTAGAACAGTCAGACGATTTGCGCGCACGTCCTTCTGCGACGGGGCGCACGCGCGGGCCGGCGTTGCGCGCGGCCCTCATCCGGTGCGGCGTCGCGCCGCGCGACCCGCGCCGGCGCGATGCCGCATCGGCACTCAGTCCATCGACAGGCGCAGCGCAAAGCCGATCAGCGCCGCGGAAAACGTCCAGCGCTGCACCGTCTGCGCGAGCGGATGCGCACGCATCCACGCGGCGATCCGCGACGCGCCGAACACGCATGCGAGGTCGAAGCACACGCCGGCCGCCACCAGCAGCGCGCCCAGCTCGAACATCTGCAGCACGACCGGCCCGGCCTCGGGACGCACGAACTGCGGCAGCAGCACCGAGCAGAACAGCAGCGCCTTCGGGTTCAGCAGGTTGGTGAGCAAGCCCTTCACGAACGACTGGCGCAGCTCGCCCGCCGCGGCCGCCGCATCGCCGTCGCCGAGCGCGAACACGGGCGAACGGAACACCTGGATCGCGACATAGGCGAGATAGAGCGCGCCGCCGTAGCGGATCACTTCGTACAGCCACGGCGCGCTGCGGATCAGCGCCGCGACGCCGCAGGCAGACAGCGTCACGTGCACGGTGCGCGCCAGCGACAGGCCGGCCGCCGCCGCCATCCCCGGCCGCACGCCGCGACCGATGCTGGTCTGCAGCACCAGCGCCATGTCCGGCCCCGGCACCGCATAGATGGCCGCCAGCGCGGCGAGATAAATCAACAGCAAATGCGTGGAAATCATGGTCTGCCCCTGTCCTCTTACGGCGATATGTTGCCGCCAGAGTGCGAGGGATTACTGGCCATCTTTCGTTCCGGATTGGCGATCAGTAGGGGAATCCGCCACAATTCAAGAATCTGAAAAAGGATTCCGCCAACATGACTGAACTCGACAAGACCGACCGCGCCATTCTTGCCGCGGTGCAGCGCGACGGCCGCCTGCCGATCGCCCGCCTCGCCGATACCGTGGGCCTCTCCGAGACGCCTTGCGCGCGGCGCCTGAAGCGCCTCGAAAACGACGGCTACATCGAGCGCTACCGCGCGCAGCTGTCGCGCCAGGCGCTCGGCTTCGGCGTCGTTGCGTTCGTGCTCGTGCGGTTCGCGACGCACGACCGCAAGACCGCCGACCGCTTCGAGCGGGAAGTGCTCGGCATCGAGCGGATCCTGGCGTGCCACAACGTGGCGGGCACCGCCGACTATCTGCTGCAGGTGGTGGCGCGCGATCTCGACGACTACGGCACGTTCCTGCGCGAATCGCTGCGGATGCTGCCGGGCGTGACGTCGATCGAATCGGCGCTGTCGCTGCGCGAGGTCAAGCATGACGCGGGGCTGCCGGTGCCGTGATGCCGGCGGGCGGACGGCACACCCAAGCCGAACCCGACGCCCGGTTCGTCACTTCGACGCCGATCGATGTGGGCCATGCCGGGCCGCGCAGCCCCAACACTCGTTCACATTGTCGAGGCCGGCGGCCTACGCGATGTCCGGCGGCTGGTGCGCGCGTTCGAGATCCTCGAGAAAGGCTTCCACGAGCGGATTGCCACGCCCGTTGCGCGCGACGACCATGTGGAACGTCACGTCGTAGCGCAGTTGCTCCGGATTGAGCGGCGTGAGCAGCCCCTGCGCGACGTACGGCGCCGCGAAGTGCTGCGGCAGGTAACCGAGGTGGTGGCCGGACAGGATCAGCAGCGCGACGGCCTCCATGTTGTCGGCGGTCGCCGTCACGCGGTCGGGCGTCGTCGACATCTGCGCTTCGGGCAGCGGATACGAGCGCCACGCCCATTCGAAGCCCGCGACGTCGGCCGGCGTCAGCGCGCCGGCGCCGTCGAACAGCGGATGGCCGCGCCCGCAGTACGCGACCTGACGCTCGATGAACAGCGGCGTGTAGTGCAGCGACGGCACGCGGTGCCAGAAGTAGCCGACCGCGATCTGGATCTCGTCGCTCAGCAGCTTCTCCTCGAGATCGCCCGGCGCGCGCACGGAGATCGAGAAACGCACGGCCTCGTCGCGTGTGCGGAACGCGGCGATCGCTTCGGCGATCCGCGCGTTCTGGCTCACCGGCGTATGGCCGATCAGGCCGATGTGCAGCGTGCCGACCAGTTGGCGGTCCATGTGCCGCGCGGCCATCCCGAATTCGTCGAGCGCCGCGAGCAGCTTGCGGCTCATCGCGTGGAACCGCTCGCCCTTCGGGGTGAGCCGGAAACCGCTGCGGCCGCGCTCGCAGAGCCGGTAGCCGAGCCGCGTCTCGAGCGACGAAAGCTGCGCGCTGATCGTCGACTGCCCGACGTTCAGCACGGCCTGCGCGGCCGATACGCCGCCCGCGTCCGTGACCGCGAGAAACACGCGGATCAACCGCAGATCGAGGGTCGACAGATTCCCCAGCACATTCATCCCCTTCCATACATCGATGGAAATCGATGTTTACGTCGATATCTTCGCATTCTTCTTTCCCGGCGGAGCGCGTAAAACTGTGCGACAAGCCGCGTCGCATGATACGGCAACCCCACATCGGAAGAGGCAGCCCATGAACGACCCCACCCATTTCCAACCGCTCGGCGGCAATGAAATGCCGCGCTGCGGCGGCATCGCGACGATGATGCGCCTGCCGCACGTGGCGAGCGCCGAAGGCCTCGACGCCTGTTTCGTCGGCGTGCCGTTCGATCTCGGCACCTCCAACCGCACCGGCGCACGCTTCGGCCCGCGCCAGATCCGCACCGAATCCGTGCTGCTGCGCCCGTACAACATGGCCACGCGCGCCGCACCGTTCGATTCGCTGCAGATCGCCGACATCGGCGACGTCGCGATCAATCCGTACAACCTGCACGATTCCATCGCGCGCATCGAAACCGCGTACGACGCGATCCTCGAGCACGACTGCAAGCCGATCACGCTCGGCGGCGACCATACGATCGCGCTGCCGATCCTGCGCGCAATCCACCGCAAGCACGGCAAGGTTGCATTGATCCACGTCGATGCACACGCCGACGTGAACGACACGATGATGGGCGAAAAGATCGCGCACGGCACGCCGTTCCGCCGCGCGGTCGAGGAAGGCCTGCTGCACGGCGACAAGGTCACGCAGATCGGCCTGCGCGGCACCGGCTACGCGGCCGAGGATTTCGACTGGTGCCGCGAGCAGGGCTTCCGCGTCGTCCAGGCCGAGGAATGCTGGAACAAGTCGCTCGCGCCGCTGATGGAAGAAGTGCGCGCACGCATCGGCGATACCCCCGTCTACATCAGCTTCGACATCGACGGCATCGACCCGGCCTACGCGCCGGGCACGGGCACGCCGGAAATCGCGGGCCTCACGGTGCCGCAGGCGCTCGAGATCATCCGCGGCGCGAAGGGGCTGAACATCGTCGGCTGCGATCTCGTCGAAGTCGCGCCGCCGTACGACCCGTTCGGCACCACGGCGCTGCTCGGCGCGAACCTCGCGTACGAGCTGCTGTGCGTGCTGCCGGGCGTCGCGTACCGCGACTGATCCCGGCACCGCCATCTATTCCAAATCAGAGGATTCCAGAGGAGCACGCACAAGGATGGGGACTTCCGTCAAACAACCGAAGCGGGCGGCGCTCGCTTCGTTCGTCGGCACCACGATCGAGTGGTACGACTTCTATAGCTACGCGACCGCCGCCGCCATCGTGTTCGGGCCGCTGTTCTTTCCCGGCGAAAACCGCTTCGTCAGCCTGCTCGCGTCGTTCGGCTCGTTCGCGGTCGGCTTCTTCGCGCGTCCGCTCGGCGGCGTGATGTTCGGCTACCTCGGCGACCGCTTCGGCCGCAAGCGTTCGCTGCTCGCGACGCTGATGCTGATGGCCGTGTCGACCGTCGCGATCGGCCTGCTGCCGACCCATGCGCAAGCCGGTGTGATTGCACCGGTCTTGCTCGTGCTGATGCGCGTGCTGCAAGGCATCGCGGTCGGCGGCGAATGGGGCGGCGCGGTGCTGCTCGCCGGCGAGCATGCGCCGGAAGGCAAGCGCACGTTCTTCGCATCGTTCGCGCAGTTGGGCAGCGCGAGCGGCCTGATCCTGTCGATGCTCGCGTTCGGCGCGATCAGCACACTGTCGAAGGAAGACATGATGAGCTGGGGCTGGCGCGTGCCGTTCCTGGCAAGTTCCGTACTGCTGATCGTCGGCTTCGTGATCCGTGCGAGCGTGTCGGAATCTCCCGAGTTCGAGGAAGTCAGGAAGAGCGGCAACATCGCGCAAAAACCGCTGCGAGAAGCGCTCAAGTACTGGCCGCTGCTGCTGCTCGCGATCGGCGCGAACGTGTACGGCATCGCCGGTGTGTATTTCAGCAACATCTTCATGATCAGCTATGCGACGCAGTTCCTGTCGCTCGACCGGTCGATGGTGCTGCATTGCATGACGATCGTCGCCGTGCTGCAATTCGTCGTGCAGCTCGCGGCCGCGTTCCTCGCGCAGCGCTTCGGCACCACGCGCGTGCTGCTGATCACCGGTGCATGGGCTGCGATCGTCCCGTTCGTCATGCTGCCGCTCGTGCACATGGGCACGCCGCTGTCGATCACGGTCGGCGTCGGCCTCGCGACGCTCGCGGAATCGGGCTACTACTCGGTGGTTGCAGGCTTCGTCAGCGGCATCTTCGTCGCACGCATCCGCTACACGGCGATCTCGATCGCGTATCAGGTGTGCGGCGCGCTCGCCGGCGGCCTCACGCCGCTCGTCGCGACCATCATCGCGCAGAACACCACGCCGCAGTGGTGGCCGCTCGCGCTCCAGTACACGAGCGCCGCAATCCTGTCGTCGCTGTGCGTGTGGCTGATCTCGCGCCGCGTGAGCATCGACGATGCGGACGCGGTGAACCGGAACGAAACGCCGCTGCCGCTCGGCGCGCGCACCGCGTAACGTCCCGCAACGGGCAGGCACCTCGCCTGCCCGTTTTTCGTTGTACGCCCCGGCGGTGCGTCGCACCGCCTCCCAGTCCCACCCTGTTCATCGCTTGCCACGACGGCGTCGCGGCGGGCCGGCGCACGCGGGCACCTGAACCGCGCGCGACCAAGGAGACAAGCCGTCATGAACCGCCCCGACACCTTCGATCTCGGCCGCACCGAATCGGCCGGCCTGGCGATCGAGCATCATTCGATCGACTACATTCCCGAACACGAGCGCCACGCGAAGCTCGCCAGCCAGGGCCCGTTCTGGTTCCTCGGCAACTTCCATTTCTTCACGATTTCGATCGGTTTCGTCGGGCCCGGCATGGGCCTGTCCGCGGGCTGGACGACACTCGCGGGTGCGCTCGGGATCATGTTCGGCACCCTCTTCATGGCGTTTCACGGCTCGCAGGGGCCCGAGATGGGCCTGCCGCAGATGATCCAGTCGCGCGCGCAGTTCGGCTATCGCGGCGTGATCGTTGCGCTGCTCGCGACGCTGTTCGTGTTCGTCGGCTTCAACGTCGTCAACGTATCGCTGATGGTCGACGGCGTGCACAACGTATTCGGGATCGACGGCGGCTTCGTCGCCGTCGCGGCTGTGACAACGGGCGCGCTGCTCGCCATCTACGGCCATGACCTGATGCATCGGACTTTCACGTGGGCGCTGATCGCGACACTGCCGCTCTATGCACTCGTAACGCTCGCACTTGCGTTCGGCCATGCGACGCCGGCACCCGCCACCGTTGCACCGGTTGCCGCTCCGGGCTTCAACTGGATCGCGTTCGCAACGCAATTCGCGATCGCCGCGAGCTACAACATTTCGTATGCGCCGTATGTGTCGGACTATTCGCGCTATCTGCCGAAAGACACGAGCCGCGCGAAGCTGATCGCGGTGATCTTCGCCGGTGCGTCGCTGTCGGGCACCTGGATGATCGGCCTCGGCGCGTGGCTCGCGCAGAAACTGCACGCGGCCGATGCGCTGGTCGCGATGAACGACGTCGGCACGTCGCTCATGCCGGGTCTCGGCAAGCTGATCGCGATCGTGTCGCTGCTCGGCTTCCTGCCGATCATCGCGCTCAACGCGTACAGCGCGATGCTGACCGTACTGACCGCCGCCGATTCGATCGTGCCGATCCGGCCGACCCGCCGCGCGCGCGTCGCATCGATCGTCGCGATCAGCACGTTCGTGCTCGCCTGCGTATTCGCGATCCGCGGCAACGGCATCGCACTGCTGCAAACGTTCCTGACGCTGATGCTCTACTTCCTCGTGCCGTGGACCGCAGTGAATCTCGTCGACTATTTCTTCGTGCGCCGCGGCCACTATGCGATCGCGCACTTCTTCATGCCGAACGGGCTCTACGGCGCGTGGCAACCGCGCGGCATCGTCGCATATCTCGTCGGCTTCGCTGCGATGGTGCCGTTCTTCCATATCTTCGACGCCGAGGCGAGCCGCGAGATTTTCGTCGGCCCGTTCGCGCGGATGCTCGGCGGCGTGGATATCGCGTGGCTCGTCGGCCTGGTCGTCGCGGGTGCCGCGTACTGGCTGCTGTCACGGTCGCTCGACCTCGCACGCGAACGCCGCATCATTGCCGGGTCGCCTTCACCCGAGACGCCCGCAGGTACCGTCGCGCACGAGCGCGCGTGATCACGCACTGCCCGTGACACCGGGCCAGCCCGTCACGGAATGCGCCACGCCACCGGCCGCCCGATCGTCGATCGCGGTGGCCGGCACGCAACATTCACGCGTTATTGCACCTGGTTGCGCAGCGTCTTCGCGGCGGCGACCATGTTCGTCAGCGCCGGAATCACTTCCGCCCACTGGCGCGTCTTCAGGCCGCAATCCGGGTTCACCCACAGGCGTTCCGCCGGAATCCGTTCCGCCGCCTTCTTCATCAGGCCGACGATGTGTTCCTGCGTCGGGATGTTCGGCGAGTGAATGTCGTACACGCCGGGCCCGATCTCATTCGGATACCTGAAGGTGTCGAACGCATCGAGCAGCTCCATGTCCGAGCGCGACGTCTCGATCGTGATCACGTCCGCATCCATGTCGGCGATCGACGCGATGATGTCGTTGAACTCCGAATAGCACATGTGCGTGTGGATCTGCGTATCGTCCTGCACGCCGTTCGCGGCGATGCGGAACGATTCGACCGCCCACTTCAGGTACTCGCCCCATTGTGCACGGCGCAGCGGCAACCCTTCGCGCAGTGCGGCCTCGTCGATCTGGATCACGCGCACGCCGGCCTTCTCGAGATCGAGCACTTCGTCGCGGATCGCCAGCGCGAGCTGATAGCACGACACCGAGCGCGGCTGGTCGTCGCGCACGAACGACCAGTTCAGGATCGTCACGGGGCCGGTCAGCATCCCCTTCATCGGCTTGTTCGTCAGCGACTGCGCATACGCGATCCACTCGACCGTCATCGCCTTCGGGCGGCTGATGTCGCCGAACAGGATCGGCGGCTTCACGCAGCGCGAACCGTACGACTGCACCCAGCCGAACTGGCTGAACGCGTAGCCGTCGAGTTGCTCGCCGAAGTATTCGACCATGTCGTTGCGCTCGGCTTCGCCGTGCACGAGCACGTCGAGCTCCAGTGCTTCCTGCTCGCGCACGCTGCGTTCGATTTCAGCGTGCATCGCGGCCCGGTAGCCGGCGGCGTCCAACGCGCCGGCCTTGAACTGGCTGCGCGCGTGACGGATGGCGCCGGTCTGCGGGAACGAGCCGATCGTCGTCGTCGGGAATGCCGGCAGGTTCAGGCGTGCCGACTGCTTCGGCGCGCGCTGCGTATAGGGGCTCACGCGGTTGCCGAGCTGCGCGTCGATCCGTGCGATCGCGGCCTTCACCGCCGGGTTGTTCACGCGCGGCGAGTGACGACGCGAATGAATCGCGGCAGCGTTCGCGGCCAGCGCATCGGCCACCTTGTCGCGGCCTTCGTTCAGCGCGGTTGCAAGCACCTTCAGTTCGTCGAGCTTCTGTAGCGCGAACGCGAGCCACGAGCGGATATCCGCGTCGAGCTTCTCCTCGCTCGCAAGATCGACCGGTACGTGCAGCAGCGAGCACGACGGTGCGAGCCACAGGCGATCGCCCAGTTGCTTCGCGAGCGGCTCCAGCCAGTCGAGCGTCGCGTTCAGGTCCGTCTTCCAGATGTTGCGGCCGTTGATCGCGCCCACCGACAGCACGCGCTCGGCCGGCAGTTCACGCACCAGCGCGTCGACTTCGTCGCGTGCGTTGATCGCATCGACATGCAGGCCGTCGACCGACAGCGCGCTCGCGAGCGCCAGATTGTCCTGAAGCTGGCCGAAGTAAGTCGCGAGCAGCACCTTGACCCGGCGCGTTTCGAGCGCAGCGTATGCGGTCTTGAATGCTTGTTGCCATTCGGCGTCGAGTTCGGTGACGAGAATCGGTTCGTCGATCTGCACCCATTCGACGCCCTGCGCGGTCAGCGTATCCAGCAATGCGCCGTACACGGGCAGCAGCTTCGGCAGCAGCGCGAGGCGGTCGGAATCGTCCTTCGCCTTGCCGAGCCACAGGTACGTGACGGGGCCGAGGATCACCGGCTTCGCGGCCACGCCCTGCGCCTGCGCTTCCGCCAGTTGCTGAAGCAGGCGCGACGGGTCGAGCGAGAAGTTCGTGTCCGCGTGGAATTCCGGCACGATGTAGTGGTAGTTCGTATCGAACCACTTCGTCATTTCACCGGCCGCGACCCCGCCGCAGCACGCGGCATGCTCTTCCGCCGACTGTGCCGAACGGCCGCGCGCGACGCGGAAATAGTTGTCGAGCACATCGCCGTGGAAGCCCTGCACGCGCTTCGGCAGGTTGCCGAGCGTGAAGCTCATGTCGAGCACCTGGTCGTAGAACGCGAAGTCGCCGATCGGGGCAAGGTCCAGGTCGCGCTGGTCGTTCCAGTGACGCTGGCGCAGCTCGGCGCCAAGCGCCTTCAGCTCGTCGCGCGACGATTCGCCTTTCCAGTAGCGTTCGAGACCGAACTTGAGTTCGCGCTTCGCGCCAATGCGCGGAAAACCGAGGTTGTGTGTCGTGACCATGCGCTGTCGTCCAGAAGAAATTTGAAGATCCGGCAGCCATGATAGGGATTTCAAACCATGAAATAAAATGGCATTATTTCATTCATCCATTAAAATTGTTCATGTATCTGTTGCGCGAGCGCTATCCATGCTGGAACGATTCCATCTCGTCGTCATTCGTGAAGTCGAGCGTCAGGGCTCGCTGACCGCGGCCGCCAATGCGCTGCACCTCACACAATCGGCACTCAGCCATACCGTCCGGAAAATCGAGCAGCAGCTCGGCACGCCGATCTGGGATCGGGAGGGTCGCGGCCTGCGGCTCACGCAGGGCGGGCAGTATCTGCTGAAGCTGGCGAACCGGCTGCTGCCGCAGTTCGAACTCGCCGAGGAGCGGATGAAGCAGTACGCGAAGGGCGAGCGCGGCACGCTGCGTATCGGGATGGAGTGCCACCCGTGCTACCAGTGGCTGCTGAAGGTCGTGTCGCCGTACCTGTCGCGCTGGCCCGACGTCGACGTGGACGTGAAGCAGCGCTTCCAGTTCGGCGGCATCGGCGCGCTGTTCGGCTATGACATCGACGTGCTCGTGACGCCCGATCCGCTGAACAAGCCGGGCCTGCGCTTCGACCCTGTGTTCGACTACGAGCAGGTGCTGGTGGTCGCCGACTCGCACCGGTTCGCGAACGCCGACTACGTGACGCCCGAGCAGCTGACCGACGAGATCCTGATCACCTACCCGGTCGAAACCGACCGGCTCGACATCTACAACCAGTTCCTGACGCCGGCCGGCATCGTGCCGAGGCGGCACAAGTCGATCGAGACGACCGACATCATGCTGCAGATGGTGGCGAGCGGGCGCGGCGTGGCCGCGCTGCCGAGATGGCTTGCCGACGAATACGCGGACCGGATGCCGGTCGTGCCGGTCAAGCTCGGCAAGAAGGGAATTGCGAAGCAGATCTTCCTCGGCATCCGCGAGGCAGATGCGTCGATCGACTATCTGGCCGCGTTCGTCGCGCTGGCGCGCGAATCGACGTGGAGCGCGCCGCGCATGCTGCGCTAGGCGCGCCCGGTTCTCATGCGCGTCAGGCCGCGCGCATGCCGGCGCGTTCGCTGCGCTCGACCCACGCGCCGAACAGCAGGCCGATCGTCGTCCACATGATCACCTGCATACCGATGGCCGCCACGCGGAACTTCCACAGCAAGGCCGCCGGGAAATCGGCCGGCAACTCGCTGACCGACGGCAGCCCGATCTGCACGGCCGCGATGATCGCGACGAACACGAGCCCGGCGACGATCGACGCGTTCCACTGCCCGAGCTTCGCCAGCAGATGGCGGCGCACGCTGACCGAGAACACCATCGTCGCGACCGAGATCGCGATCATCAGGAAGAACAACCCCGTGCGATAGCCGATCGTGTCGGGGTCTCCAACCGATGGCGGATTGGCCGGGTACTTGATGTTCGGCACGATCACGAGCGCGACGAACGACGCCAGCGCGAGCCACGCAGCCAGCGGCCGTGCCGGGAGACGGCTGCCTCGCCCATACGCATACGCAAAGACCAGCGAGAACAGCCCGCCGAATGCTGCGCCGTAGGTCACGACGCCCGTCAGCAGACCGAGGCCGGCTTGCGTGTGGCGGCTGACCAGTTCGGGTTCCGGTGCTTCGCCTTGGGCGGCTTCGGTTTTTTCTTCGAAGGAGATTGCCTGATCGACTTGCGGTTCGCCGACGACTTTCGCGAAACCGAACGTGAGGAGGCCTGCGGCGATGCCTGCGAGCATCCCGCGCATGAGCAGCTTTCCGACCATCGTGACCTCCGCGTCAGTGGCAGGGGAAGCCGAGCAGATGGCGGCCGTCGTGGACGAACTCGTGGACGTACATGCCCGGCACGAGCGACGTCGCGCCTTGTTCCGCACCGACGAAATACAGTGCGAGCAACAGGATCAGGCCGACGAACACGGCCCACGGCAACAGTTCACGGACGGGGATGGGTGCCGGCACGACCGCCGGCTTCAGCACTGCTTCGCTCATGGATGCTCCTCAGGGGAATCGCGCCCCGAAAAATGTTGGATGGGTACGAAGGCAGGTCTGGCTTCCGGGATCATGGATCACCGGTTACAGTGGCGCGACCGCGCCGGAATTGCACCGGCTTCCGCGATTCGTATCGGGCGAATTGTACGCGCGAACGTTCGCGTATTGAAGCGGCGACAGGTGAACGAGCGCGTCCGTCCCGGATCATCCGAAAACCCACATGAACATGCATGCCTCGCTGCGCCTGATCGCACACGCCTCGACCCGGGCGATGCGCACCGGCACGTTTCCCGACGACGATCCGCTCGACGCGCACGGGCTCGCCGAAGCCGCGGCGCTGCGCGACCGGTGGCCGGGCATCGCGGGCTCGCTCGTGCTGTGCAGCCCGGCCCGCTGTGCGGTACAGACCGCCGATGCGCTCGGACTGCGCGCCGACATCGATGACGCACTGCGCGACATCGACTACCGGCACTGGCGCGGCAAGCGGCTGCACGATCTCGCGCGGGACTTGCCTGACGAACTGGGCGCGTGGATCGGCGATCCGTCCGCATCGCCGCACGGCGGCGAGTCGTTCGACGCAGCGATGCACCGCGTCGGTACATGGTTGAACGCGCTGCAACACGGCCGCGACATCGTCGCCATCACGCATGCACCGATCGTTCGCGCGGCGGTCGCGCATGCCCTTCGGATGGATCTCAAGGCGGTGAGCCGCATCGACGTCGCACCGTTGTCGTGCACGACGTTCGCTGCGTCGCCGCACGGATGGATGTTGATCACCGACGACGATCGCCGCGACACCGCCACATAGCCTCCTGCGCCGTTGCATTCGCAATATCGACCACGACGCAAGCCGACGTGTCGCTTCGTATCGCAATCGCAAGCGCATGGCGATGCTCACCTTACGTCGCTGTAAGACATGCCGTTCGTCCTCCCTGCTGTCATCAAACTGACTGCTAGCCGAAGCTAGGATTGGTCGCGGTTCCCTTGCGAGATACCGTCATGAATCAACCTGCTTCGTCCGCCCCGCACAATCCGGGCTCCGTCGAGCGCACCCGACAGATCGGCTATGCCGTGTTCCTGCTGGTGCTCGCGATCGGTGCGATCTACATCGCCACGCACCTGATCGACGATCTGTCGCCGATACGCGAAGGATCGCTGTTCCCGTACCTGATGCTCGGCGCCGCGCTGCTGATTGCGCTCGGCTTCGAGTTCGTCAACGGTTTCCACGACACCGCGAACGCGGTGGCCACCGTGATCTATACGCACTCGCTGACGCCGAACGTCGCGGTGATCTGGTCCGGCCTGTGGAACTTCCTCGGCGTGATGATCTCGAGCGGCGCCGTTGCGTTCGGCATCCTGCAACTGCTGCCGGTCGAGCTGATCCTGCAGGTCGGCAGCGGCGCGGGCTTCGCGATGGTGTTCGCACTGCTGATCGCCGCGATCGTGTGGAACCTCGCGACCTGGTATTTCGGATTGCCGTCGTCGAGCTCGCATACGCTGATCGGATCGATCATCGGCGTCGGGCTGATGAACCAGCTGCTGCACGGGCCGTCCGGCACGAGCGGCGTCGACTGGGGCCAGGCGCTCGGCGTCGGCAAGTCGCTGCTGTTCTCGCCGATCGTCGGCTTCCTGTGTGCATCGCTGCTGCTGCTCGTGCTGAAGGCCGTCGTGCGGATTCCGGAACTGTACAAGGCGCCGCCGAAGGACCAGCCGCCGCCGTTCTGGATTCGCTGCCTGCTGATCCTGACCTGCACGGGCGTGTCGTTCGCACACGGCTCGAACGACGGCCAGAAAGGGATGGGGCTCATCATGCTGATCCTGATCGGCACGGTGCCGACCGCCTATGCGCTGAACAAGGCCGTCACGCCGGCCGAGACGCAGACCTTCGTTGCGGTAGCGAACCAGGCGGCCGCGACGTTCGGGAAGTACGCGAACGGCGTCGCACCGTCCGCGAACCCGCGTGCCGACGTCGAGCTTTATGTCCAGCATCGCGAACTGACGCCGGCCGTGATCCCCGCCGTGCAGCAATTGTCCACGTCGCTCGCGACCGCGGTCGGCGCGTCGGGCTCGATGGCGGCCGTGCCGCAACCTGACGTCGACAACGTGCGCAACACGATGTATCTGGTGTCCGAAGCAATCCGCCTGATCGAGAAGTCCGGTCAGCCCGCGTTCGCCGCCGACGACAAGCTCGCGATCGACAACTATCGCAAGCAGCTCGACCACGCGACCAAGTTCATTCCGACCTGGGTGAAGGTTGCGGTCGCGATCGCACTGGGCCTCGGCACGATGGTCGGCTGGAAGCGGATCGTCGTGACCGTCGGCGAGAAAATCGGCAAGCAGCATCTGACGTACGGACAGGGTGCGTCGGCCGAGCTCGTCGCAATGCTCACGATCGGCGCGGCCGACGTGTACGGCTTGCCTGTGTCGACGACGCACGTGCTGTCGTCGGGCGTCGCGGGCACGATGGCCGCGAACGGATCGGGCTTGCAATGGGGCACGGTGCGCAGCCTCGTGCTGGCGTGGGTGCTGACGCTGCCGGCGTCGATCGTGCTTGCCGGCGGGCTCTATTGGCTGTTCCGGTCGGTGGCGTGACCGGGGATGCGGTGGGCGGCCGGCAGGAGCCGGCTGCCTGCTGGGAGGTATCCGGAATGCGGTGCGTGAGGCGGGTTCAGACTCGGTCCTCGACGTAGAACCGCCTGCTGTAGAAGACTCGCTTCTCCGCTTTTCCATTTCGACTCGTCAAGGCATCCGGTGCGTCCATGCCATCGCGAGCGCTCACCTTCCTCCTTTCCCGAATTGAAGCGCAAGATCTGGAGCGCGCCGGCGCAGGGACATCCGTAGACTGGGCTCATCAATATTTACCGTGGGCTCAACCGTGCGGACGACGTGGCCTAAGCCTTCCGCACGGCTGCATGGCGCCCCATTGCTGACGAACCGAGGTACGCCCGTGAACATTGCCGACCTGCAACCTGCCGTCGAATCGCTGAATATTGCGCAACGCGTCGACGCGATCGACTGGGCGACCGTCGCCGCCGATCTCGATCGCTACGGATGCGCGCGCGTGCCGGGCCTGATCCCGGCAAACGAGTGCGCGGCGCTCGCATCGCTCTATCCGCACGATGCGCTGTATCGCTCGCGTGTCGTGATGGCGCGGCACGGGTTCGGCTGCGGCGAATACAAGTATTTCGCGTACCCGCTCCCCGCGGTCATCGCGGAACTGCGTGCGACGATCTACCCGCATCTCGCGCCAATCGCGAATCGCTGGCACAAGGCACTCGGGATCGATGTCCGCTATCCGGCAGACCACGCGACCTTCCTCGATCGCTGCCACGCAGCGGGACAGACGCGACCGACGCCGCTGATCCTGCAATACGGTCCCGACGACTACAACTGTCTCCATCAGGACCTGTATGGCGAGCACGTCTTTCCGCTCCAGGTCGCAATTCTGCTGTCGGCTCCGGGCCGCGATTTCACAGGTGGGGAGTTCGTGCTGACGGAACAGCGTCCACGCATGCAGTCGCGCGCGGAAGTGGTGCCGCTGACGCAAGGCGACGCAGTCATCTTCGCCGTGCACGGCAGGCCCGTGCAGGGAACGCGCGGCGTCTATCGCGTCAACCTGCGCCACGGCGTCTGCCGGATTCGCAGCGGCCACCGTCATACGGTCGGCATCATCTTCCATGACGCCCAGTGACGGCGATCGAGACGAACACGACGCTGCGATGCCCCCCCGTCACGCAAGCGGATCCGCGCAGGCAATACCGCGCTTCTGACGTGCCAATCGCACGTTGTTGATCGCGGTTCTTCGCGAACGAGTATCACCGCGCGATCAGTTCACTCATCCGCCGTGACAGATGACCGTTTTCGCTTCCCGTCAGACCGTCGCCGCACGTCGGATCGACGTTCCAAGTGAGCGACAGGGAGCCCAGATACTCACCTGTCGCAGCACAAAGTCGGCGGGAGACCCGGCCTACCCGCGCGCCATATTTGCCCGCAGCCGGTCTCCCGCATCGGTGGCGAGCCGTGCGTAGCCCGGCAACGTCAGCAACGCGAGCACGCCTGCCCCGACGAACGCCCAGCGGAAGTCGTCGAGCACGTAGTGCATGCCGACCGCATCGCCACGCACCAACGCCGCGAGTCGCAGCGACAACGCACCGAACGCGATGCCCATCCCGATCGTCATCTGCTGCGCCGCACTCCACAGCGTGCTGGCCGCGCTTGTCTGCTGAGCCGGGATATCCGCATAGGCCAGCGTCGCGAGCGTCGTGAACTGCATCGACCGCGTCAGTCCGTAGACGAATACGACGAGCAGCGTGATCGCCAGCGGCGTCGATGCGGTCAGCCAGCCGCATGCGATCGTGAAGACGCCGACCATCGTCACGTCGACGAGCGCGACACGCCGGAAGCCGAAGCGGTCGAGAATCCACGACGTTCCCGCCTTCATCCCGAGATTGCCGAGCGCACTCGCGAGCAGCAGCAGGCCGGACTGGAACGGCGACAACCCGAAGCCGATCTGGAACAGCAGCGGCAACAGGTACGGCACGGCATTGATGGCCATCCGCGTGATCGAACCGGTGATCACCGTCACCGAGAACGTCGGCACCTTCAAGGTCGTGAAGTCGAGCAGCGGATGTGCGCAACGTCGCGCGTGCCACCATGCGGCCATGCCGAACAGCACACTTGCGCCCACCAGGACGGCCGCACGCGTAAAGTGAACGTCCTGCTGGCCGGCCGCTTCGGTGCCGATCAACAGACAGGTCAGCGCGCCCCCGGCGAGCACGAAACCAACCCAGTCGAGCGGCCGTTGCTCGTCGGCCCGCGTGTTCCGGACGATCAGCCAGGTGCAGACCAAGGCGGCAATGCCGAACGGGACGTTCAGCAGGAAGATCCATCGCCACGACGCATAGGTCGTAATGAAACCGCCGATCGGCGGCCCGACGACGGGCGCAACGATGCCCGGCCACGTGATCGTCGCGATCGCACGCATCAGCTTCGCCTTCTCGGTGCTGCGCACGACGATCATGCGCCCGACCGGTACCATCATCGCTCCGCCCACACCTTGCAGCAGGCGCGCAGCGGTGAACGTCACGACGCCCTCGGACAATCCACACAGCACCGATGCGCCGGTAAAGACGACGATTGCACTGGCGAACACCGTGCGCGAACCATAGCGGTCGGCGATCCAGCCGCTGATCGGGATGAACACCGCCAGCGCCAGCATGTAGGCCGTCATCCCGAGGCTCAGCGCGTTCGGCCCGACACCGAACGAGCGCGCCATTTGCGGCAGCGCGGTCGCAATCACGGTCGTGTCGAGGTACTCCATGAAAAACGTTGCGGCGACGAGATACGGCAAGAAGTCGGTCGTCCGACCACCTTGGGCAGGGTTGTCAGTCATGAACGGTGCGTGAGACGGAATACGAGGGACACCGACCGCCAGCGGGTGCCTGGAAGCGCCGGGAATCGGGACGAATGGCGATATTACCCCGAAGGGCTTACACCTCGCTCTGCCGGACATGTCGCGCGAATGGACTTTATGCGCATAGATTTCTGTGACGATTTGGGCCTGAGTTGGCGGCGGGGCGCCGACGATCACGTCGACGCAACGTGTCGGAGGATCGGTGGATGGTCCAGGAGGCCTTTCGCCTGGACGTATCAAATGTCAGCAATTTTCGATAAATGTCGCCCATCGTCAGCCATTACGACGCGATCCATAAATGGATCGACGTGAGATGTGCACTAATTGGAGGCCGATTTCGAGGCTGATCGATGTGGGGCTCAGCCGAGCGCGCCGGGAGATTCCAGTGGCGCCAAGCGGTAGATCGCACGAGAACGGTGGAGGCTTGAGCCGACGCATTCGACGCGCCTGTTCCGGCCAGGCCGGCCATCCCGATCCCCCATGCATTTCCGTCGCCGCAATGCAAAAACCCCCGCCTTTCGGGCGGGGGTTCTTGGCTAAGGGAGCCTGACGATTACCTACTTTCACACGGGAATCCGCACTATCATCGGCGTAGAGTCGTTTCACGGTCCTGTTCGGGATGGGAAGGGGTGGGACCGACTCGCTATGGTCATCAGGCAA
>NZ_JAAGPP010000145.1:0-22917 GCF_017104975.1 Burkholderia sp. Ac-20344 | reverse complement strand
ATGCTGGCCGGCCGAGCGCCGCGCCGCACGCGGCGACGAGTCCGGCGGCGTCGGCTTCCAGGGCCAGATCGGCGTCGAGCACGACCGCGCGGCGGCCGAGCGCCGCGACTTCGGCGACGAGCGCGTCGGCGGCCGCGCGCGGCGTGCCGGGGCTGCGCTGCAGCGCGACCTCCCAGCCGCGCCGGGCGAATCCCGTCGCGAGCGCACGACCGATCGACGCGGCGTCGGCCGCGCTGCCCAGGGCACCAGTGACGAGCGCCACGCGCTGGGTCGACGTATCGGCTGAAACGGTCATTTACAATGCCGGGATGAACCCGAAAGCTCACGAACCCGCTAGTTTACCTGCTCCCGGCCCTGACGCGCTTGCGCAGTCCGAAACCCTTGCCGCGCAACTGCGCGACGAGATCGCGGCGGCCGGCGGCTGGCTGCCGTTCGACCGCTTCATGGAGCGCGCGCTGTATGCGCCCGGCTTCGGCTATTACAGCGGTGGCGCGCGCAAGTTCGGGCGCCGCGCCGACGACGGCAGCGACTTCGTCACCGCCCCCGAGCTGTCGCCGCTGTTCGCGCAGACGCTCGCGCAACCGGTCGCGGAAGCGCTCGCGGCGAGCGGCACGCGTTGCGTGATGGAGTTCGGCGCCGGCACCGGCAAGCTCGCGGCCGGGCTGCTCGCGGCGCTCGACGCGCTGGAGGCCGGGCTCGACGAATACCTGATCGTCGACCTGTCCGGCGAGCTGCGCGAACGGCAGCGCGACACGATCACGGCCGCTGCGCCGGCGCTCGCCGCGAAGGTACGCTGGCTCGACGTGCTGCCCGAGCGGTTCGACGGCGTCGTGGTCGGCAACGAGGTGCTCGATGCGATGCCCGTGCGCCTGTTCGCGAAGGCGGGCGGCGCATGGCAGGAGCGCGGCGTCGCGCTCGACGCGCGGCAGGCGTTCGTGTTCGAAGACCGTCCGGCCGCGCCGGACGGCCTGCCGCCGGTGCTCGCGGGTCTTGACGACGCGGGCGACGGCTACGTGACCGAGACGCACGAGGCCGCGCTGGCGTTCACGCGCACCGTCTGCACGATGCTCGGGCGTGGGGCGGTGCTGCTGGTCGACTACGGCTTTCCCGCACACGAGTACTACCATCCGCAGCGCGACCGCGGCACGCTGATGTGCCACTACCGCCACCATGCGCACGACGATCCATTTCTGTACCCGGGGCTGCAGGACATCACCGCGCACGTCGAATTCACCGGCATCTACGACGCGGCCATCGCCACCGGTGCCGACCTGCTCGGCTACACGTCGCAGGCGCGCTTCCTGCTGAACGCGGGCATCACCGACGCGCTGTCGGCGATCGATCCGTCGGATATCCACGCGTTCCTGCCGGCCGCGAACGCGGTGCAGAAGCTGATCTCCGAAGCCGAGATGGGCGAGCTGTTCAAGGTGATCGCGTTCTCGCGCGGCATCGACGGCACGCTCGACGCGTTCGCGCGCGGCGACCGCTCGCACGCACTCTGACGGGAGCCGGTCATGCTGCGCTGGCTGTTGACGACGTTCATCGCGGTGATGATCCTGACGCGCTGCTGGCCGTGGCTCGGCAAGCTCGGCATCGGGCGGATGCCGGGCGACGTCACGCTGACGCTCGGCGGACGGCGCTACCCGTTCCCGTTCATGTCGACGCTGGTGTTGACGATGCTGCTATCGATGGTGGCGCGGCTGCTCTGAGCCGCGCCGAATAGGGGGCGGCGGGCGCTACAGCTCGATCTCGCCGAGGATCCGGTGCGCGAGCGCCTTCGCCTCGTCGAACGCTTCTTCCTCGCTGGGGCTCGTCGAGTGGACGTCGTAGCGCATGTTCTCGGTCTCGTCCCCGTCGTCCCGCGCGAGGATCACGTAACCCTGGAACTGCCCGTTGCCCGCATGCTGGGTATGCGCCTTGGCCGTGTAGATGCCCTTCGTGAACGTGTTCGTGTCCATCGTGCTCTCCCGCAAAAGGACACTTCATCGTAGCACTGCGGCGCAGCATGTACAGCGCCGCTTATCGGTGACCGAACGGCGCGCGGTTGCGGCGTCCGGTCACCCTTGCGGCGGTCAGCGTTCGATCAGCGCGACGACTTCGTCGAGCGTCGGCGCGTGCGCGCCCGTGTGCCGGCACGCCGCGGCGCCCGCCGCCAGCGCGAACACGAGATGCTCGCGCCACGATCGCTGCGGCGCCGCCATCAGGCTGAACAGCATGCCGCCGATCGACGCGTCGCCCGCGCCGACGGTGTCGGCCACCTCGACGCGCGGCGGGCTGGCTTCATGCACGTCGCCGTCCGCATAGAGCGTCGCCGCCTGCGCGCCGCGCGTGACGAGCACGGCCGCGCGCGGGTTCAGCGCCCGCACCGCGCCGATCGCGTCGGCGCCGTCGCCGCCGAACAGGTGCCGCAGGTCCTCGTCGGACACCTTCATCAGGTCGGCGAGCGCGGCCATCTTCTCCAGCGTTGGCCGGTACGCGGCCGTCATCAGGTTCCGGACGTTCGGGTCGAAGCTGATCTTCACGCCGCGCGCATGCAGGTCGGCCGCGAGGGCGGCCAGCGTGCCGGCGAGCGGTTCGCGCACGAGGCTGATGCAGCCGAAATGCGCCCATTTCACGTGATCGATCCAGCCGGCCGGCAGCCGTGCGGGATCGAACGCGAGGTCGGCGCTCGTTTCGCCGATGAAGAAGTACGCGGGCGGGCGCGTCTCGTGGACGATCGCGAGCAGCGGCGGCCGTGCGACGCGCTGCAGGAAGCGCAGATCGAGCCCGGCCGCCTCGCTCGTGCGCCACAGCACGTCGGAGAAGCAGTCTTCGCCGATCGAGCCCGCGAGCGCGCTCGGCACGCCGAGCCGCGCGACCGCACGCGCGACGTTCCAGCCGGCGCCGCCCGGCACCGATGCCCATTGCGCATCGCCCGCGCGCACCATGTCGGTCAGGATGTCGCCCGCCGACACGAAAGCCGGAAACAGGCCGCCACTCATTGCGTCGGCTCGCTGCGCTGCGCACGCGCGAGGGTCGCAAGCACGTCGTAGCACGCGCCCATCGTGTGATAGTCGGTCTTGCCGGCCGGGCTCTTCTCGTCGCTGTACTTGCGGTTGTCGCAGGTGAGGATCCGGTACCACGCGCCGTAGCGGTGATCGACGAAGTGCGCCCAGCTATAGCGCCAGATCTCGTCGTACCAGTCCCAGAAGCGCTCGCTGCCGGTGCGTGAGCCGAGCATCGCGGCGGCAGCGAAGGTTTCCGCCTGCACCCAAAAATACTTGTTGTGGTCGCAGATCGTGAAGTCGGGGCCGAAGCCGTAGTACAGCCCGCCGTGATCGGCATCCCACGCGTGCGTGAGCGCCGCGTCGAACAGCTCGGCCGCGCGCGGCACGAGCCAGTCGAGCGGGCGGTGCCGCTCGAGGATCAGCAGCAGCTTCGCCCATTCGGTCTGGTGCCCGGGCTGGAAGCCCCACGGGCGGAAGATGTTCGAGCTGTCTTCCTTGTTGTAGTCCCAGTCGACCGACCAGTCCGCATGATAGTGCTCCCACACGAGCCCGCCCGACAGCGCGGCCTGGCGCTGCGTGATGTGGGTCGCGAGCTTTTCCGCGCGATCGAGGTACGTGAGGTGGCCGGTCGCCTCGTAGGCCGCGAGCAGCGCCTCCGTCATGTGCATGTTCGCGTTCTGGCCGCGGTACGACGAGACGATCCAGTTTGGCGTCGCTTCGTCCGCATAGAGGCCCGCGGCCGCATCCCAGAAGCGGTGCTCGGCGAGCTCGTAGGTGGTCGCGATCAGCGGACGCGCCTCGTCGATGCCGGCCATCGTCGCGTGCGCGGCCGCGAGCAGCACGAACGCGAGCCCGTAGCAATGGCGCGTGCCGTCGAGCGTCTCGCGCTTCGCGCCGTCGCGCCAGTCGAGTTCCCAGTCGTAGCCCTGCAGTTCGTCGTCCCAGTGCGCGTCGCGCAGGAAGCGCAGCCCGTGGCGCGCGTAGTCCAGGTGACGCGGATCGCCGAAATGCCGGTATGCCATCGCGTAGTTGAAGACGAACCGGCAACTGCTGACGAGGTGCCGCGACGTGCGGTTGTAGATGCTGCCGTCGTCGCGGAAGTAGTGGTAGAAGCCGCCCGTCGGGTCGAACGCGTTCGTTGCGTAGAAGCGCAGCGTGTCCTCGATGTGCGACAGCAGGAACGACGGGTCGCGGAAACTCGCGACGAACGGCGCGGCTTGCGTGTGGGCGGCCGGCGCGGCCGTGCAGGGTTGGACCGGGGGCATGTTCATGATGATTCGGTAACCGTGGCGGTATCGAGCGCCGGGGAACCGGCGGGCTGGCTGCTGGCCCGCACGATCAGCTCGACGGGCAGGGAAATCTCGGTGCGCTCGGGCGCTTCCGCGAGCAGCAGCTCGACGCCGCGGCGGCCAAGCGCCTCCTTGTCGACCGCGAGCGTCGTGAGCGGCGGGCTCGCGTGCGCGGCGGCCGGGATGTTGTCGAAGCCGACGATCGCGATGTCGTCGGGAATGCGCAGCCCGCGCGCGGTGCAGACGCGCTGCGCGGCGAGCGCGGCCGCGTCGTTGTACGCGAAGACGGCTTCCGGGCGCGGGCCCGGCGCGTCGAGCAGCTGCTCCATCGCACGCGCGGCGCCCGTGTCGGGATCGAGCCCCGCGTCGATCGTCACTTCGTACGCGGGATCGAACAGCCGCCCGGCCTCGAAGAACGCGCGCCGGTAGCCGATCGCGCGTTGCGCGATGCTGTAGTGGGCGGGCGAGCCGCCGATGAACGCGATCCGCGTGCGGCCGGTGGCGAGCAGGTGGCGCATCGCGAGCGCCGCGCCCGTTGCGTTGTCGATGTTGACCGAGCGCAGGCCGGGCGCCCACAGGTCGATCAGCACGAGCGGCCGGCCGGTCGCGGCGAGCGCCTCGATCGTCTCGGGCTCGATGAAACCGGCCACCGCGATCGCGTCGGGCGCGTGCGGGCGCATCTGGCGCAGTACGTCGTCGTTCGGCCCGACCGTGAGCAGCGTCGGCACGATGCCGCGCTCGCGGCACGCGTCCTCGACGCCATGCAGCACGTGCGAGAAGAACGGGCTGGCCGGAAAGCGGTTGTGCTGGCGGTGCAGCAGGAAGGTGAGCCGGCGGATGCGCGGCCGCAGCTGCGCGGAATCGTAGCCGAGCCGCTGCGCGATCGCGACGATGCGCGCACGCGTGGCTTCGGACAGGCCCGGCTGGTTTTTCAGCGCGCGGGAGACGGTGCCGATCGAGACCTCTGCCGCCCGCGCCACATCGCGAATGGTGGTACCCATCGTTCGTTCGGGGTCCGGTTTGTTTAGGGTGGAGGCGATTGTATAGTAAAACGTACCGCGGAATTCGGGCCGGATAGCCGGGGAATACCCGGGAATTCCCGGTTTTTAAGCGCTAATCTGCGAAAACGCCGTTACTAAAAATACTAAACAAAACGCGAAAAAGGCAAGGTGGGCGTGAGGGGATCTGGCGAGCGGGAAGTGGCGGCAAGCGGGCCGGCTTCATGCATTGGTGCGCGCGTGCCCGGCGGCCTGATCAGGCCGCCGGGAAGGCGGGAAGGCGGGAAGGCGGGAAGGCGGGAAGGCGGGAAGGCGGGAAGGCGGGAAGGCGGGAAGGCGGGAAGGCGGGAAGGCGGGAAGGCGGGAAGGCGGGAAGGCGCCACCCGGTACCGTCCCGCCGCCCCGATCGTCAGCGCTTGCCCGCGCTCAGCACGCCGGGCGCCGATGCCGCGTCGCCCTCGTCGTGCTCGCCGCTCATGTCGCGCGCGCCCCAGCGCTGCGCGAGCGCCGCGCACGCCATCAGCTGGATCTGGTGGAACAGCATCAGCGGCAGCACGATCGCACCGACCGCGTTCGCCGAGAAGATCACCTTCGCCATCGGCACGCCGGCCGCGAGGCTCTTCTTCGAGCCGCAGAAGATGATCGTGATCTGGTCGGCGCGGTTGAAGCCGAGCCGCTTGCTGACGAACGCGGTCAGCAACAGCGCGATCGCGAGCAGCACGAGGTTGACGACGAGCAGGCCGCCGAGCGCGCGCGGCGGGATCTGGTGCCACAGGCCCTCGTTGACGGCTTCGCTGAATGCGACGTAGACGACCAGCAGGATCGAGCCCTGGTCGACGAAGCGCAGCACGCCGCGGTTGCGGTCGATCCAGCCACCGATCACGGGCCGCAGCAACTGGCCGGCGATGAACGGCACGAGCAGCTGCATCACGATGCTGCCGACGGTGCTCCACGGCGACGCGGCGGCCGCCGACTGCGACGTGATCATCAGCCCGACGAGCGCCGGCGTGACGAAGATCCCGAGCAGGCTCGACGCGGATGCCGCGCACACGGCGGCCGGCACGTTGCCCTTCGCGATCGACGTGAACGCGATCGACGACTGGACCGTCGACGGCAGCGTGCACAGGAACAGCACGCCCGCATACAGCGTCGGCGTGACGAGCGGCTGCAGCACGGGTTTCAGCGCGAGGCCGAGCAGCGGGAACAGCGCGAACGTGCTCAGCAGCACGACCGCATGCAGCCGCCAGTGGGTCGCGCCCGCGACGACGGCCTCGCGCGACAGCTTCGCGCCGTGCAGGAAGAACAGCAGGCCGACGGCGATGTTGGTCGCCCAGTTGAACGCGTGGGCGGCCGGGCCGCGGCACGGCAGCAGGCTCGCGAGCACGACGGTGCCGACGAGCGCGAGCGTGAAGTTGTCGGGAAGAAAACGGGGACGGGCCATCGGGAACTCGATTCGGAAGCGACGGAGGCGCGCGTCGCGCGCGCGGATGGCGTCATTGTCCCGGCTGGCGATTCACTACACAAATTCATTGTGGGAATCGATTGATGAATCAGTTTCATGCAACAGCGCTCACGGTACCGGCCCGGCCATGCGCAAAACGGCAGAAGAATGTTCTGCCCCGGTCGCCCGCCGAAGTGAAAAAACCTAGCAGTAACATGGTGTTACACCGATGCCGGCGACATAACACTTTTGGGCTCGACACGCTTTCGGCCTGCTCATAAATTACTGCTGAAAGCCTTGGGTCGGCCGAAAGGAGCCGGCGGCGGGCGTGGACAGGCACTGAACGATGACGGAACGGGTGAAACGGAAGATCGGACGATGGGTGGCAGGCGTGCTCGGCGCGTTGCTGATGCCGCTCGCGCTCGCGCAGCCGCCCCACGGCGGTCATGGGTTCGGCAGCCACGGCTTCGGTGGCGGCGACATGCGCGCGTACGGTCAGCCGGCTGGCGGTGCCCCCGTCTGGCGCCGCGTTGCGCCCCCTGCCGGCGCACGCGCCGGCGGCGTGAACGGCTACGGTTCCCGCTGGGGGCTGCGGCCGACACCGTCGTACGGCCATTACGCCGCGCAAAGCCCGTATCGCCCGATCAGCGCCGACGCGCGCCAGATGCCGCGCCCGTCGGGCGGCGGCAACGTGCCGCTGCGCGCCGGTTCGATCCGCGCCGACGTCGCGCGCTACAACGAGGAGCGCGGCGGCCGTCCGATGCCGCCCCCCCGCTCGCAGGAAGAGCCTGCACACTCGCCGTCTTTCTCCCCGTTCTACCGAAACTGAGCGCCCGCGCGCTCGTCCCTCCGCCGGCTGATGCGAATTCGCCACAGTCGCGCACAGATTTCCGCTGATTTTCCCGTCGCATTGCGCTATCTTTCGCGCCCGGCTCGCGTGCGCCACGCCGCCGTCCCGCCGTGCGACCGCGTTCACGCCAGGCCGCCGACGCGTACCCGGCCATGTATCAATTCCGCGAAGTTAATGCTGCCGCTATACCCGCAATAAGTGTGCGCAATTTTGACCGGACGAATGATCCGTAAAGATGGCTGCGCCCCATACGACGCAAGCACTCGGCTCCAAAAAACAACGCTCGCGCCACTTATCGACTACTCGACAAAATCTGGAGATCCAATGAAAGCATTCGCTCGCCGTGCGTCGCGCACGTCCGTCAAGCTGATCGCCGCGGCCGCCTGCGTGGCGGCTGCCGCACCCGTCCATGCGCAGTCGAGCGTGTCGCTCTACGGGCAGGTTGACGAATGGGTCGGCGCCACCAAGTTCCCGGGCGGCGACCGTGCGTGGAACGTGAGCGGCGGCGGCATGTCGACGTCGTACTGGGGTTTGCACGGCGCCGAGGATCTCGGCAACGGCTACAAGGCGATCTTCACGCTGGAAAGCTTCTTCCGCGCGCAGAACGGCCAGTTCGGCCGCTTCCAGGGCGACACGTTCTTCGCCCGCAACGCGTACGTCGGCATCGATTCGCCGTACGGTACGGTGACGGCCGGGCGCCTGACGACGCACCTGTTCCTGTCGACGATCCTGTTCAACCCGTTCTACGATTCGTACACCTTCTCGCCGATGGTGTACCACGTGTTCCTCGGCCTCGGCACGTTCCCGACCTACCCGAGCGACCAGGGCGCCGTCGGCGATTCGGGCTGGAACAACGCGCTGTCGTACACGTCGCCGTCGTTCGGTGGTCTGAATTTCGGCGCGATGTACGCGCTCGGCAACCAGGCCGGCGACAACGGCTCGAAGAAGTGGAGCGCGCAGTTCAACTATGCGAACGGCCCGTTCGCGGCGACCGCGGTCTACCAGTACGTGAACTTCAACAACGGCCCGCGTGACCTGAGCGCGCTGGTGGCCGGCATGAAGAGCCAGGGCATCGCGCAAGTCGGTGCGACCTACGACCTGAAGGTCGTGAAGCTGTTCGGCCAGTACATGTATACGAAGAATGACCAGGTCGCGGGCAGCTGGCACGTGAATACCGCGCAGGGCGGCGTGTCGGTGCCGCTCGGCGTGGGCAACGCGATGGCGTCGTACGCGTACTCGCGCGATTCGGGCGGCCTCGACCAGACGCGCCAGACCTGGGCCGTCGGCTACGACTATCCGCTGTCCAAGCGCACGGACGTCTACGCTGCGTACATGAACGATCACATCAGCGGCCTGTCGACCGGCAACACGTTCGGCACCGGCATCCGCGCGAAGTTCTGACGCACACGCACGATCGGTGCGCCGGACGCATGCGAAAAGTGCGTCCGGACTACATGTTTTTTCCGCCAGAACGGCGCCGCGATCCGCGGCGCCGTTTTGCCTTTGTTGACCTTTCTGTTTCCTCGCCTTTGTTACCCTATCTCGTAATTGGACCATTCCCCCGTCATTACGAGCTAGTTCGATGGATACCCTCGTCAGCATGAATGTGTTTCGCTACGTCGTCGAAGTGGGCAGCTTCGTCGGCGCGGCCGAGCGCATGCAGATGTCGGCTGCGATGGCGAGCAAGCACGTGATGCATCTCGAGCAGCAGCTCGGTGCGCGGCTGCTGCATCGCACGACACGACGCGTCGCCCCTACCGAGGCGGGACGCGAATACTATGAGCGCCTCGTGCAGGCGCTGTCGGAACTCGACGAAGCCGGGCAGGCCGTCGGCGCCGCGAGCGTGGTGCCGCAAGGCAGGCTGCGCGTCACGTCGCTGTCCGCGTTCGGGCTGCGGCACGTGATGCAGGCCGTCACCGATTATGCGGGCCGGTTCCCGGACGTGACCGTCGACATGACGCTGTCCGATCGCGTGGTCGACCTGATCGAGGAAGGCTACGACGTCGCGGTGCGTGCGGCGCCGAACGGATTGAAATCGTCGTCGCTGGTGGCGCGGCAGATCGCGACCGCGCACATCCTGCTGGTTGCGTCGCCCGAGTATCTCGAGAAGCACGGCACGCCCGAGACGATCGCCGATCTCGCGCACCACAACTACCTGCGGCGCGACTCGAATTCGACGATGCTCGACTCGCTGGTGATCGATGCGGCCGCCGCGTCGCGCGTGAACCTGAACGGCAACCTGATCGTGAATCACCTCGAAGGGCTGCGTGCGGCCGTGCTCGCGGGCGCGGGCATCGCGCTGCTCGGCACCGAGGTGGTCGGCGACGACATCGAGTCCGGCCGGCTCGTGCCGGTGCTGCTCGATGCGGTGCCGCCGCACGAAGCGCCGATCTATGCGGTGTATGCGAGCCGTCGTCACGTGTCCGCGAAGGTGCGTTCGTTCGTCGACTTCCTGGCGGCGCGTTTCGAAGGGCAGTCGCTGTGCCCGTCGATCGAATCGCGCCTGCGCGTGCTGCCGATTACGCGGATGAAGCGCGCGGTGTGAGCCGTGAATCCCGCTGCGGCGGGGGGACAAAAAAAGCGCGAACCGCTCTGCGATTCGCGCTTTTTGTTTTGTCCGACGGTATGCGCGCCGGTGGCGGCCGCGATGGCCGCCGCGTCCGTCAGCGCGGGATGCCGAGCCGCGCCTTCGCGTCGTCGTACTCGCGCTTCAGCCGCTCGACGAGCGCGCCCACGCTCGGCAGGTCGTCCATCAGGCCGACGCCCTGGCCGGCACCCCAGATGTCCTTCCACGCCTTGGTCTTGTCGCTGCCGAAATTCATCTTGGTCTTGTCGGATTCCGGCAGCGCGTCCGGATCGAGGCCGGCCTTCTCGATGCTCTCGCGAATGTAGTTGCCGTGCACGCCCGTGAAGAGGTTCGTGTAGATGATGTCCGACGATTTCGCGTTCACGATCGCGTGCTTGTAGTCGTCGATCGCGTGTGCTTCCTGCGTCGCGATGAAGCGCGTGCCCATGTACGCGAAATCGGCGCCCATCGCCTGCGCGGCGAGGATCGAGCCGCCGTTCGCGATCGAGCCGGACAGCACGATCGGGCCGTCGAAGATCTTGCGGACTTCGCCGACGAGCGCGAACGGCGACGTCGTGCCCGCATGGCCGCCTGCGCCGGCCGCGACGAGGATCAGCCCGTCGACGCCGGCTTCGAGCGCCTTCTGCGCGTGACGCAGGTTGATCACGTCGTGCAGCACGATGCCGCCGTAGCTGTGCACCGCGTCGACGATCTCGCGCGCCGGCGCGCGCAGGCTCGTGATGAAGATCGGCACCTGGTGCTCGACGCATACGCGCACGTCGTGCTCGAGCCGCGCATTCGACTGGTGGACGATCTGGTTGACCGCGATCGGGCCGATCACCGCGTCGGGGTGTTTCGCCTTGTGGTCGGCGAGCTCGGACTGGATCTGCGTGAGCCACTCGTCGAGCAGTTCGGCCGGGCGGGCATTGAGCGCGGGGAACGAGCCGACGATGCCCGCCTTGCATTGCGCGAGCACGAGTTCGGGGTAGCTGACGATGAACATCGGCGACGCGATGACGGGCAGCGTCAGGTTCTGCAGGACGGTGGGCAATGCCATGTGATGTCTCCAGTCTCCAGGGGCGGCCGCGCAGTCGCGCCGACGCCATGCTTTACGGTCGAACGGTCATTCGAGTGTAGCTGCGAAACGAGGTCGTCCCTATTAATACGAACGATCGTGCGATTCTACGCGAGCTTAACAAAATGCGCGGTGTGCCGGCAATCGAGTGAGTGTTCTCTTTCTACGGATTCTGGCTGTTGCCCCGCTGTGTAGATGCGCCAGCGCTCCTAAAATAGCCGCCATAACAAACCAACGAGAAACAAACCATGTCGTTTGAGGCGTTTGCACCGTTTCGCGTGACGGTGCAGGACACCGATATCTTCGGTGTCAAAGGAGGCGCGGGTCCGCCGCTCCTGTTGCTGCACGGACATCCGCAAACCCACATGATCTGGCATCGCGTTGCCGCGACGCTCGCGAATCACTTCACGGTGATCGCCACCGACCTGCGCGGTTACGGCGCATCGGGCAAGCCGCCGAGCGACGCGCAGCATGCGCCGTATTCGAAACGGGCGATGGCGGCCGACCAGGTCGCCGTGATGCGGCATTTCGGTTTCGAGCACTTCCATGTGTGCGCACACGATCGCGGCGCGCGGGTCGCACACCGGCTCGCGCTCGATCATCCGGACGCCGTCGAGCGGATGATGCTGCTCGACATCGCGCCGACGCTCGCGATGTACGAGAAAACCGATCGCGCGTTCGCGACCGCGTATTTCCACTGGTTCTTCCTGATCCAGCCGGAGCCGCTGCCCGAGACGCTGGTCGGCGGGCATACCGATGCGTACATCGAGCGCGTGATGGGCAACCGGTCCGCCGGGCTCGCGCCGTTCGCACCCGAGGCGCTCGCCGCGTACCGGGCGGCGCTCGCGCAGCCGGGCGCCGTGCATGCGATGTGCGAGGACTACCGTGCGTCCGCAACGATCGATCTCGAGCACGACCGTGCGGATCTCGAGCGCGGCAACAAGGTCGCGTGCCCGCTGCGCGTGCTGTGGGGCGAGAACGGGATCGTCGGCCGCTGCTTCGATCCGCTCGACGAATGGCGCCGCGTCGCGCGCGACGTCAGCGGCCGCGCGCTCGAGTGCGGGCACTACATTCCGGAAGAGGCGCCCGTCGCGCTGATCGACGAACTGCTCGCGTTCTTCGAGGCGCGCGACGCGGCCGCATGAGGGGGGCGTGCGGGCGGCGCGTGCCGCCCGCCGCTTAGCGCTGCGCGGGATCGCTTTCGACGAGGGGCGGCAGGCGGCGCGGCACCGGTGTCGATTTCACGATCGCGGTGCTCGTCTCGGCGCGCTCCGTCACTTTCGACAGGATGTCGTCGAGGTGCGCGATCGTGCGCAGGTAGAGCCGGCAGATGAAGCAGTCTTCGCCGGTGACCTTGTCGCACTCCACGAATTCGGGAATCCGCCGCAGCATCTCTTCGACGAGATGCAACTGGCCGGGCAACGGCTTCACGCGGACGATCGCCTGCAGCGTGTAGCCGAGCGCGCGCGGGTCGAGCTCGACGGTGAACGCGGCGATCACGCCTTGCGACTCGAGCCGCCGCACGCGGTCGGCGGTCGCGGGCGCCGACAGACCGATCTGCCGGGCGAGCTCGCTGGTCGCGATGCGCGCGTCGTCGGCCAGCGCCGCGAGGATCGCGCGGTCGGTCGCGTCGAGCGACGCGACGGCGGGCGGGGAAAGGCGTTTCGGCATGATCGCTTTGCTTTCGAAGGTGAATCGATGGATTCACTTCAGTTTAGCCGTGGTTGCCGCGAAAGCAAGTTTCTAGAATCGAAGTCATCCACTCTTCCGAACGGAGTTCACGATGGCTTCGAATGAAATTCGCCGCGGCGCCGCCGAGATGGTCGTCGCGATGATGATGTCCGGCACGATCGGCTGGCTCGTGATGTCGTCGCAGCAGCCGCTGACGAACGTCGTGTTCTTCCGCTGCCTGTTCGGTGCCGCGACGCTCGCGATCGTCTGCGCGGCGTTCGGCTTCCTGCGCCGCGCGCTGTTCTCGCCGCGGATGCTCGCGCTTGCGACGCTCGGCAGCGTCGCGATCGTCGCGAACTGGCTGCTGCTGTTCGCCGCCTATTCGCGCGCCTCGATCTCGATGGCGACCGCCGTCTACAACACGCAGCCGTTCATGCTCGTCGCGCTCGGCGCGATCGTGTTCCGCGAGCGGATCACCGCATCGACGCTCGCGTGGCTCGCGCTCGCATTCGTCGGGCTCGTCGCCGTGGTGCGTGTCGAGCCCGCCGTGCTCGCGGTGCCGGGCGAATATCTGGAAGGCGTCGCGCTGTCGCTCGGCGCGGCGTTCCTGTATGCGATCTCGTCGATCGTCACGAAGCACCTGAAGGGCACGCCCCCGCATCTGCTCGCGCTGTTGCAGGCCGGCCTCGGCGTCCTGCTGCTCGCGCCGTTCGCGCACTTCGGCGCGTTGCCGGCAACCGCCGCGCAATGGCTCGACCTCGTCGTGCTCGGCGTCGTGAACACGGGCCTGATGTATGTGCTGCTGTATGGCGCGATCCAGAAGTTGCCGACCGCGATGACCGGGGCGCTGTCGTTCGTCTATCCGGTCGTCGCGATCGTCGTCGATCGCGTCGCGTTCGGGCAGACGCTCGCGTGGACGCAGGTGGTCGGCGCGCTGCTGATCCTGCTCGCGGCGGCCGGCGTGAATCTCGGCTGGCGCATCGTGCCCGCGCGCCGCGCGGCAGTCGGCAACTGAAACGGTCGTACGATTCGGTGCCGCCGCGGAGCAGCGCGGCGGTTCGCCGAATGCGCATTTCAGGCATGCGTATTGCGCGCAGATGCCGAACGAAAGCGGTGTGCGCGCACGCGTGGAAGACGCTGTAAGAAGTTGTAGGGAAACACCCGATGCGATGCGGCTGCGTCGCTCGTATGATGCGGGCTGTGACGTTGATCACGTTCACAGGATTCCGATCTCATGCCGTTCGCCTGTCAGGCTGAACGGCATTTTTTTATGCGCCGCTCCTCGCCAGCAGGCGCCGCCGCGCATCGAGCCGCGCGAGCAACGCGCGCCTCGCGTCGTCGTCCGATGCACGCCACCCCTTGATCTCGTCGCGCGTGCGCAGGCAACCCGCACACCAGTCCGTGCGCGGATCGATCCGGCATACGTCGGTGCACGGCGACCCGACCGTTCCGACCGGCACCGGCACGTCGCTCATACGGGCTCCCGCAACGCGACGTCCGCGACGGGCGCGCCCGTCAGCGACACGAGTTCGTTCGGCGACAGGTTGAACACCGCGTGCGGATGGCCGGCGGCCGCCCACAGGCTGTCGAGCTCGAGCAGGTCGGCATCGATCAGCGTGACGGGTTCGACGAGATGCCCGATCGGGCAGACGCCGCCGATCGCATAGCCGGTGTTGTCGCGCACGAACTTCGCGTCCGCGCGGCCGACCGCGCCGACCTGCTCGGCGACCTTCTTCTCGTCGACGCGATTGACGCCGCTCGCGACCACGAGCACCGGCGCGCCGTCCGCCTGGCGGCGAAACAGGATCGACTTCGCGATCTGCGCGACCGAGCAGCCGAGCCCGGCCGCGGCCTCGGCCGACGTCTTGCCGGTTTCGGCGAGCATCACGATGCCTTTCGCATGGCCGCGCTCGCGCAGCAGCAGCGCGACGCGTCGCGCGGAATCGGGGAGGGAATCGAATGAAGCGGGTGTCGTCATGTTGAGGAATCCATCGAATACCGGGGTCATACGCAGTTCGCGGCGTCGGCCGCGCTCTGTGTCTTGGCGAGCAGTGCGCGACCGGCGCGCGATACGTTCGCGCGGCCGATCGCGTTCGAGATGAAGTCGCCGGCGGCGACGACCTGCGCGAGATCGACGCCGGTGTCGATGCCGAGGCCCTGCATCAGGTACAGCACGTCCTCGGTCGCGACGTTGCCGGTCGCGCCCTTCGCGTACGGGCAGCCGCCGAGGCCCGCGACCGACGCGTGGAAGATCTCGATCCCTTCGAACAGCGCCGCGTAGATGTTCGCGAGCGCCTGGCCGTAGGTGTCGTGGAAGTGGCCCGACAGGCGTTCGCGCGGGAACACGCGCGTGACGGCCGCGAGCACTTCGCGCGTGCGCTTCGGCGTGCCGACGCCGATCGTGTCGGCGATGTCGATCTCGTCGCAGCCGAGTGCCGCGAAGCGCTCGACGACGTCGACGACCGCGGCGACCGGCACGTCGCCCTGGTACGGGCAGCCGAGCGTGCACGACACGCTGCCGCGCAGCCGCAGGCCCGCATCCTTCGCCGCCTTCGCGACGGGCTCGAAGCGCGCGATGCTCTCGGCGATGCTGCAGTTGATGTTCCGCTGCGAGAACGCCTCGCTCGCTGCGCCGAAGATCACGACTTCGTCGGCGCGCGCGGCGACCGCATTCTCGAAGCCCTTCAGGTTCGGCGTGAGCACCGAGTACACGGTGCCCGCGCGGCGCTCGATGCCGGCCATCACGTCGGCGCCGTCGGCCATCTGCGGCACCCACTTCGGCGACACGAACGACGCGGCCTCGACGTTGCGGAAGCCGGCGTGCGACAGCCGGTCGACGAGCGCGATCTTCACGTCGGTCGGCACGAAGGTCTTCTCGTTCTGCAGCCCGTCGCGCGGGCCGACTTCGACGATCTTGACGGCGGTGGGGAACGTCATGGTTGTCTCCTGGTTTGCTTGTAGGTTCAGTAGCCGCGTGCGTAGTCGACGATGCCGCCGACGCGCTCGCCGCGCTCGAGCGCGCGGATCTTGCCCGCGATCTGCGCGATGGCTTCGTCGCGCAGCGTCTCGGCCGAGCTGTGCGGCGTGATCGTGATGCGCGGCGTGTGCCAGAACGGATGGTCTGCCGGCAGCGGCTCGCGATCGAACACGTCGAGCGTCGCGGCGGCGATCCGACCGTTCGAGAGCGCGTCGAGCAGGTCGGCCTCGACGAGATGCGCGCCGCGTGCGACGTTGACGACATACGCGCCGGGCGCGAGCCGCGCGAACGCGCGCGACGACAGGATGCCGTCGGTGTCGGGCGTGCTCGGCAGCAGGTTGACGAGTACCTTCGCGCCGTCGATGCAGGCATCGAACGCGCCGTCGCCGGCGAAGGTCGCGATGCCGTCGAGCTGCTTCGCGCTGCGGCTGTAGCCGCGCACGGGCAGGCCGAGTGCGGCGAGCGCGAGCGCGACCTGCGCGCCGAGCACGCCGAGGCCGAGCACGGCGACGGTGAAGCCTGCGCGCGCATGCGGTTCGAGCGGCTGCCAGCGGCGCTCGCGCTGCAATGCTTCGTATTCGTCGAAGCGGCGCAGGTAGCGGAGCACCGCGTGCGTCACGTATTCGACCATCTGCTGCGCCATGCCCGAATCTTCGAGCCGCACGAGCGGCACGTGCGGCGGCAGCGTGCCCGGATGCGCGTGCTCGAGCGCGAGCAGCGCGTCGACGCCGGCGCCGAGGTTGAAGATCGCGCGCAGGCCGTCGCGCGGGGTGAAGAATTCGCGCGGTGCGCGCCAGACGAGCGCGTAATCGGCGGCGGCCGTGTCGCCCGGCTGCCACGCGCGCAGTTCGGCTTCCGGCAGCGCCTGCGCGATCGCGTCGCGCCACGCGCCGGCTTCCTGGTGCGGGGAATGGAACAGGATCTTCATTGGACGATGGCGCGCGCGCCGGCGAGGCGCGTCACGGGAACGGCGAGCGGGGCCGGGCGCAGCGCGCCGGCGGGCGTAGCGGACATCGGACGTCTCCTGACGACCGGGCGCCCGGCGCGTCGGCGCCCGGCCCCGGTTCCGGGTGAAGCTGACGGGAAGCCCACATTCTACGGTTTCGCGGCGCATCGCGCGCCGGTGCTCGGGGCGGGCGACCGGCGTGGGTGGCCGCTTCCGGGGGGGGCGCCGTCGCGGATGGCCGCCCCCGCAAAAGCAAAGCACAAAATATTGGTTCGGCCGCCGGGGGCGCCGCGCCACAATCGAAGCCCGTCTTCAAGCAAGCGAGGGCAATCATGCGCGCATGCAGCAAATCGGCGTGGCCGCCGCGGCTCGTGACCGTTCCGGGCCTGCACGGCAGCGAAGGCGCTCACTGGCAGACCTGGCTCGAACGGCAGTTCCCGCGCTCGCTGCGCGTCGAGCAGGACGACTGGGACGCGCCCGATCTCGCGCGCTGGGCGCAATCGGTGCGCGCATTGCTCGACCGCGAACGCGGCCCGTTCGTGCTGGCCGCGCACAGCTTCGGCTGCCTCGCGGCCGCGCATGCGCTCGCGCAGTGGCCGCATACCGGCGATGTCGCGGGCGTGCTGCTCGTCGCGCCCGCCAGTCCGAAGAAATTCACGTTTGCCGGGCCGTTCGACGCGCGCCGGCTCGCCGTGCCGTCGATCGTGATCGGCAGCGAGACCGATCCGTGGATGCCGCTCGGCGACGCGCGTACGCTCGCGCAGCACCTGGGCAGCGCGTTCGTGAACCTTGGCGACGCCGGCCACATCAACACCGCGTCCGGCTTCGGGCCGTGGCCGCGCGCGAAGTACTTCATCGACACGCTCGTCCACTGCGCGGCACCGCTGCGCTTTCGCGATGCGGACGACGGCTTCGAAGCCGTGCTCGTCGACCGCGCGCTCGCGCACGCGATCTGACGAGCCGGGCGGGCGGCACGCGCGGCACGGCGGGTGCCGTGGCACGCCGCGCCGTCGCGCCTACGCCGCGGAGACGGGCCGCACTGCGGCCGGATCCGAATAGCTCGGCCGGCCGTTCTCGACATGGCCCGCGAAACGGCGCGAGAAGGTACCGGCCGCGCCGTCGCTCACCGTCACGTCATACCATTGGTGGCTCGACGCGAGCATCCACTGCTCGACGCGCTCGTCACCGCCATGCAGCGTCACCTGCCGCGACGGCGCGCCGTACGCGTTGTCGGTCAGCGTCAGCGTGACGTGAGCCCCGCCGTGGTTGCGCAGCTTCAGGTACAGGTTCCCGTTCGCGACGTCGTAGCCGGCCTTCACTTCCGGCTGCGCCGGGTTGCGATGTGGCGCGGCCGGGGCCGACTCGTTGCCCGAGAACACGCGCACGAAGCCGTTCGGCCCGTACACCGCGAACGTGTATGCACCGTTCGTCACCGTCAGGTCGAAGTCCGCATGCAGCACGCGGCGTGCGCCGACCGTGTAGCGCCACGGGCCGTCGGTGCGGTTCGTCGCATACACGTGGAAGTGCGCGCCCTGGTTGCCGCGGTTCGCGAATTCGATGCGCAGTCGGGTCCCGCCGTAGATGCTCGCGTTCACGTGCAGCTCGTACGGCAGCGCACGCGCCGGCCGCACGCCGGGCTCCTGCGGGTCGACCGGCGACGGCGTCGCAGGCACGGTCGGCGCGGGCTGCGACGTGCACTGCTGGTCGGCGATCGAGCGGTACTGGCTCGTGTCGGGCAGCGGCGGGAACGACGCGTCGGACGAGCGGAAGTCGAAGGTGGCGGTGAGGTCGCCGCACACCGTGCGGCGCCACGGCGTGATGTTCGGTTCGTCGATGCCGAAACGCTCGCCGATGAAGCGGATCACCGACGTGTGGTCGAACACCTGCGAGCACACGAAGCCGCCCTTCGTCCACGGCGACACGACCGTCATCGGCACGCGCGGCCCGAGGCCGTACGGCAGGCCGTCGGCCGTGTAGCTGCCGCCGCGGCCGGGGTTCACGACCGTGTGCAGCTCGCCGTCGGTCGTCACGGTCGACGCGCCCTGCGCGGCCGACGTCGGCGGCTGCGGCGGCACGATGTGGTCGAAGAAGCCGTCGTTCTCGTCGTACATGATGAACAGCACGGTCTTGCGCCAGACGTCCGGGTTCGACGTGAGCGCGTCGAGGATCTGCGACGTGTAGTTCGCGCCGTACGCGGGCGTGTATTTCGGATGCTCCGAGAACGCCGCGGGCGGGCACAGCCACGACACCTGCGGCAGCCGGTCGTTGATCACGTCGTCCTTCAGGTTGTCGAGCGTGCGCACCGTCTGCGCGCGCTGGTACAGCGACGAACCCGGCTTCGCGTTGATGAAGTTCGCGAAGTTCTGCAGCACGTTCGTGCCGTAGTTGCCGTTGTACGGGTCGTTGCCCGTCGTGCCCTGCTGGTAGATCTGCCACGACACGCCGTGCGCTTCGAGACGCTCGGGAAAGGTCGTCCACGACAGCAGCGGGTAGGCGGGCGGCCCGTCGCCGTCGACGTAGTCGCTGTTGTCGAGCAGCGGGCCGCCGAACTTGCCGGTTGGGTCGACGGTGCCCGTCATCAGGTACGAGCGGTTCGGGTGCGTTGGCCCCGGCAGCGAGCAGAAGTAGTTGTCGCACACGGTGAACGCATCGGCGAGCGCGTAGTGGAACGGGATGTCCTCGCGCACGTGATAGCCCATCGTCATGTCGGTCTTGTTCGCGGGCCACTGGTCGTAGCGGCCGCCGTCGATTGCCGCGTGCGTCTTGTACCACGAGTGGTCGAGGTCGCCGACGCACTGTGCGCTCGTCGTCAGCGTGTTCAGCCGGAACGGCAGCACCGGCTTGCGCGGGTCGGCCTTCGACGGCTGGTACCACACCGGCTTGCCGTTCGGCAGCGGGATCGGGAAGCGGTCGTTGTAGCCGCGCACGCCGCGCAGGTGTCCGAAGTAATGATCGAACGAGCGGTTTTCCTGCATGAACACGACGATGTGCTCGACATCGCGGATCGTGCCGGTGCCGCGCGCGGCGGGAATCGCGAGTGCGCGGCGGATCGATTCGGGGAAGGCGTTGAGCGCAACGGCGGCGCCCGCGGATTGTGCGACGGTATGCAGGAAACGGCGGCGGCTCGATGACGTCATGTTATTTCACCTCGGTTCTGCGGTCGGGGGACGGAAGCGGCGGGATCAGCCGGGCGACGACGCGGCGGCACTCGACGCGGCCGCGTTCGCTGCGTTCGCCGCGGGCTTCGCGTCGTCGTCGTCATCGGGCGGGTAGTGCACGACGGGCGGCGCGAGCGGCGCGGCATCGGACGCGGCAGCGTTCGCGGCGGCATCGTTGTTGAATGCGCTGGCGGAGCCGGCCGATGCACCGGCCTGTTGCGACGCATCGGTCGCGTGTGCGTCGTGCGGCGCGTCGTCGCTGCAGGCGGCGACGAAAGCGGCGGCACAAAGAACGACGACGGAAACGCGACGCATGACTTCTCTCCTGGCAGGCTGATCGGGAAACGTTTTCGAGTATGCCGGTGCGATGCGACGTTTCGGTGAATCGTTTGCGACCGGCGCGTGATCGCGAAATGCTTTCGATAGCCTGACCCGTCGCTTGCACGAGGGTGCGGGGATGCAAAATTTCCCGGCGCGCTGTGGCGGCCGGGCCGCTTCATCGGCGATCCCGCCCTGCACGGCGAGGTCAGCGCGCACGGGCGAGGCACGATCGAAGCGGCGAACGAGACGATCGAAGCCGCGCTTGCCGACGGCCGTCGGTGGGCCGAGCCGGGCGCGCATTCGATCGTCGATCCGTTCCTGCTCGTGCTGTATCGCTGGGGCGTCGCGATCGGGCTCGACATGACGCGGCATCCCGCGTGGACCGCCCACGCGCAGCGCGAGGCCGAACGGCCCGCCGCGCGGCGGGCGCTGGCGCGCGAAACAGTCTGACTGGGGCTGAGGCGCGGGCGTCATGGCGTGGGCCGCGATGCCCGCATGCAACGCGCGGCCGCTAGCGCGCGGCGAACAGCGGATAGGTCGTGCCCGCGACCAGTGCCGCCGCGAGCCACACCACGCTCCACGAACTGATGGCGAGCAGCGCCGGAATGGCGAGCGGCGTCGCGAACAGCCCGAGGTAGACGATGGTGTTCGCCATCCCGAGCGCGGTGCCCGCATGGTTCGCACCCGCAAGCGTCGCGAGCTCCGTGTACGCGACGCCGTGCCATGCCGACACGCAGATGCCGGCGAACACGAGAATCACGACGATCGCGGCGAGCGGTACCTGCGGGCTGCCGGCCGTCGCGGCCGCGAGCAGCGCGAACGAGCCGGCCGCGACGAGCACCGAACCGCGCAGGTACGCGCGCCGGTTGCCGTGCCGGTCGGTATGGCGGCCGCTCCAGACGCGCATCACCATCGCGCCGAACTGCAGCACGACCATCGCCGTGCTGATGCCGGCGAGGCCGAGCCGGCCGAAGTCGTGCAGGAACACCGTCGCGAACGTGAGCACCGCGAACTGCGGCGCGCACAGTGCGCCGATGCCGAGCACGATGCGCCACACGGGGCCGCTCGTCAGCGGGCCGCCGGTGCGCAGGGCAGCCCGATGCGGCTGCCCGGTCGCACGTGTCGCGGCGATGTCCACGGCGGCCGGTGCGGGGGGCGGCTCGTGCAGCCAGCGCCAGGTCAGTGCCGCCGATCCCGCGCACAGCAGCATCAGCGCGCCGAATACCGCGGCAAAGCCCAGGTGCGACGCGAGCGACGGCAGCAGCGCCGCGCCGATGCCGCCGCCGAGCGGCACGGCCGTCTGGCGGATGCTCATCGCGAGCCCGCGTTCGCGCTCGCCGAACCAGCGCATCACCGCGCGCCCGCTCGACCCGTTCACGCTGCCGCCGAGCAGGCCGACGCAGCACATCGCCACGACGACCCGCATCAGCGGCGGCACGCCGTGCGCGGTCGGGACGATCGTGCACACCATCAGCGCGAACATCGCGGCCGTCGCGACGAGCCCGGCGAGCAGCACGCGGCGGTCGCCGAAGCGGTCGGCGGCCATCCCCCACGGCAGCTCGGACAGCGCGACGCCGAAGCCGAGCGCGCCGAGCACGAGGCCGAGTGCGCCGTTGTCGAGGTGATAGGCCGAGCGCATCCACACGGCCGTGGTCGGAATGCCCGCCGCTGCGGCCGAAAAGCTCATGTTCGCGGCGACGCCGGCGGCCAGCACGCGCCAGCGATGGCCCGGGCCGCGTGCATCGCGGGCGGGCGAGGAGGGAGAAGCGACGTACGAGGTATCCATGACGGCAGGCCCGGTTGGAAATTGACATCGACAGTCTGGCGACCTACATTCATCCTGAAAATCGGAAAGTTTTTGATGAATCGTTCGATGAAACAGGATGATCGATATGGCCGGGCAACACATTCCGCGTGGCGACGGCGAGTCGCTCGCACTGGCCGATGCCGCGCTGGCGCGGCCCAACTTCGACGTGGCGGCGTTGCGCAGCCTCGTCGCGGGTGTGGATCTCGGCAGTTTTGCGAAGGCGGCCGACCGCGTCTCGCGCTCGTCGTCGGCGGTGAGCGCGCAGATCCGCAAGCTCGAGGAGCAGGCCGGTACGCCGCTGTTCGTGAAAGCCGGGCGCGGGCTTGCGCTGACCGACGCCGGCGACGCGATGCTGCGCTATGCGCGCCGGATGATCGAGCTGAACGACGAGGCGGCCGCGGCCGTGCGCGGCATGAATCTCGATGGCTGGGTGCGCGTCGGGCTGCAGGAGGATTTCGGCGAGGCGATTTTGCCCGACGTGCTCGGGCGGTTCGCGCGCGCGCATCCGAAGGTGCGGATCGAGGCGCGCGTGGCGCGCAATGCCGATTTGCTCGACCGGCTCGACGCGAACCAGCTCGATCTCGCGCTGGTGTGGGGCGATCCGGCATCGGCGGCGCTGGTCGCGCGCGCGGGAGTCGACAGCGAAGTGATCGCGCAGGTGCCGATGCAGTGGGTCGGGGCGGCGGGCTTGGGCGCGAGCGGCTTCGGCACGCCGGGCGGGGGCGGCACGGATGCCGATGCGGCGCAGGCGCCGCGCGGCGAAACGGGCATCGGTGCAATGGCCGGGCCGGGCGAGCCGTTGCCGCTCGCCGTGTTCGACCGGCCGTGCCG
>NZ_JAAGPP010000013.1:0-96855 GCF_017104975.1 Burkholderia sp. Ac-20344 | reverse complement strand
TGCGCTGAACCCGGACGTCGCCGCGATGGCCACGCCGGCCCATCCCCGCCACCCGACCGGCGCGCCGTCGTCGGCCGCCGACGAGGCGCGCGACGCGCGCTACGAGAACCCGTTCGCGCCGCCCGACGAAACCGATGCGCCCGAAGCGCCGCGCCCGCGCTCGCTGTTCGGCGAGATCCTCGACTGGATGCTCGCGCCGCTGCTGCTGCTGTGGCCGATGAGCATCGCCGTCACCTATCTCGTCGCGAAGACGATCGCGAACGGTCCGTTCGATCGCGCGCTCGAGACCAACGCGTACGTGCTCGCGCGGCAGATCCATCCGGTAAACGGCGTCGCCGAACTGACGCTGCCGGAGCAGACACGCGACTTCCTGCGCGCGGACAACGTCGACAGCGTTTACTTCCAGGTGCTCGGCACGCGCGGCGAGCTGGTCGCGGGCGAGGCCGACATGCCGCTGCCGCGCGACGAGGACCGCCCGCCGCCGGGCGTCGTCATGTTTCGCGACGACCTGCTGCGCGGCAACGACGTGCGCGTCGCCTATACGACGGTCGCGCTGCCGCAATCGGACAGCACGCAGCCCGTGCTCGTGCAGGTCGGCGAAACGCTCGACAAGCGCAACGCGCTCGCGAACGACATCATCAAGGGCGTGATCCTGCCGCAATTCGTGATCCTGCCGCTCGCGATCCTGCTGGTCTGGTTCGGGCTGTCGCGCGGGCTCGCGCCGCTCAATGCGCTGCAGGCGCACATCCGCGCGCGGCGGCCCGACGACCTGTCGCCCGTCGAGGCGCAGCGCGCGCCGCCCGAGATCGAGCCGCTCGTCACGTCGTTCAACGACCTGCTCGCCCGTCTCGAACAGAACATGGCGCTGCAAAAGCGCTTCATCGCCGACGCCGCGCACCAGATGAAGACGCCGCTCGCGGGCCTGCGCACGCAGGCCGAGTTCGCGCTGCGCCACCCCGTCCCGCCCGACGTGCAGCGCTCGCTCGAGCAGATCGCGACGAGCTCCGAGCAGGCCGCGCGGCTCGTCACGCAGCTGCTCGCGCTCGCGCGCGCCGAGAACCGCGCGAGCGGGCTGACGTTCGAGCCGGTCGAGATCGCCACGCTCGCGCGGCGTGCGGTGCGCGACTGGGTGCAGGCCGCGCTCGTGAAACGGATGGATCTCGGTTACGAAGGCCCGCCGGACGACACGCCGCTCGACGTCGACGGCAACCCGGTGATGCTGCGCGAGATGCTCGGCAACCTGATCGACAACGCGATCCGCTACACGCCGGACGGCGGCCGCATCACGGTGCGCGTGCGCGCCGAGCCCGCGGCGCGGCTCGTGCATCTCGAAGTCGAGGACACCGGGCCGGGCATCCCGGCCGCCGAACGCGAGCGCGTCGTCGAGCGCTTCTACCGGATCCTCGGCCGCGAAGGCGACGGCAGCGGCCTCGGGCTCGCGATCGTGCGCGAGATCGCCACGCAGCACGGCGGCACGCTGACGCTCGACGATCACGTCTACCAGCACGCGCCGCGCCTCGCCGGCACGCTCGTGCGCGTCAGCCTGCCGCTGACCGAAACCGCCCCGGATTAACCCTGACACGCGCAGCCACAGCGCGCCGCAATTGCATCAAAACCAGCGATTTGACGGACGTTCGCAGAACGATAGGCACGCGAAGCGGCCGATTCGGCACGGGTTAACGTGCAGACGTTTTGCACGCGCGAGTCAGTCCGCCGTAAGTTTCCGTACCAATAATCGTCGACAGGCCCGCCCACCCAAGGCGGCCGCATATCTATATCAAGGGACTTGGAGACGACTCATGGCAACGTTAGGCGGGCAAATTTCGCACGCGCCGATGACGGGCGAAGAGAAGAAGGTGATCTTCGCGTCGTCGCTCGGCACCGTGTTCGAGTGGTACGACTTCTACCTGGCCGGCTCGCTCGCGGCCTACATCAGCAAGAGTTTCTTCTCCGGCGTCAATCCGACCGCCGCCTTCATCTTCACGCTGCTCGGCTTCGCGGCCGGCTTCGCGGTGCGGCCGTTCGGCGCGATCGTGTTCGGCCGCCTCGGCGACCTCGTCGGCCGCAAACACACGTTCCTCGTGACGATCGTGATCATGGGTATCTCGACGTTCGTGGTCGGCTTCCTGCCCGGCTACGCGTCGATCGGCATGGCCGCGCCCGTGATCTTCATTGCGATGCGGCTGTTGCAGGGCCTCGCGCTCGGCGGCGAGTACGGCGGCGCGGCGACCTACGTCGCCGAGCATGCGCCGGCCAACCGTCGCGGCTTCTACACCGCGTGGATCCAGACGACTGCCACGCTCGGCCTGTTCCTGTCGCTGCTCGTGATCCTCGGCGTGCGCACGTTCATCGGCGAGGAAGCGTTCGGCAACTGGGGCTGGCGCGTGCCGTTCGTCGCGTCGATCCTGCTGCTCGCGGTGTCGGTGTGGATCCGGATGCAGCTGAACGAATCGCCGGTGTTCCTGCGCATCAAGGCGGAAGGCAAGACGTCGAAGGCGCCGCTGACCGAAGCGTTCGGCCAGTGGAAGAACCTGAAGATCGTGATCCTCGCGCTCGTCGGCCTGACCGCCGGCCAGGCCGTCGTGTGGTACACGGGCCAGTTCTACGCGCTGTTCTTCCTCACGCAGACGCTGAAGGTGGACGGTGCGAGCGCGAACATCCTGATCGCGATCGCGCTGCTGATCGGCACGCCGTTCTTCCTGTTCTTCGGTTCGCTGTCGGACAAGATCGGCCGCAAGCCGATCATCCTCGCGGGCTGCCTGATCGCGGCACTGACCTACTTCCCGCTGTTCAAGGCGCTCACGCACTACGCGAACCCGCAGCTCGAACTCGCGACGCAGAAGGCGCCGATCACGGTCATCGCCGATCCGGCCGCCTGCTCGTTCCAGTTCAACCCGGTGGGCACGTCGAAGTTCACGAACTCGTGCGACATCGCGAAAAGCGCGCTCGCGAAGGCCGGCCTGAACTACGAGAACGTCGCGGCGCCGGCCGGCGCGATGGCCCAGATCAAGGTGGGCGATTCGGTCATCCCGGCCTACGACGGCAAGGCGGCCGACGCGAAGACGCAGGGCGCGGCGTTCGACAAGACGCTCGCGTCGACGCTGAAGGCGGCCGGCTACCCGGCGAAGGCGGACCCGGCGCAGCTCAACTGGCCGATGACGATCGTGATCCTGACGATCCTCGTGATCTTCGTGACGATGGTCTACGGCCCGATCGCCGCGATGCTGGTCGAGATGTTCCCGACGCGGATCCGCTACACGTCGATGTCGCTGCCCTATCACATCGGCAACGGCTGGTTCGGCGGCTTCCTGCCGGCGACCGCGTTCGCGATCGTCGCGGCGAGGGGCAACATCTATTCGGGCCTCTGGTATCCGATCGTGATCGCGCTGGCCACGTTCGTGATCGGCCTGCTGTTCGTCAAGGAGACGAAGGACTCGAACATCTACGCGCAGGATTGAGGTCTTGCGTGGAGCGGGGGGACGGCCGGCGGAGGTACTCCTTCCAGTGGCCGGCTCCCGCCCGTGATGGAGGCCGGCACCGGCCGACAGCAACTTTTTTCGGGAAAGATGGAAAAAGGTATTGACAGCCGGCCGGCCGATCGACATAATTCAAGTCTTCGGCGAATTAGCTCAGTCGGTTAGAGCGACGGAATCATAATCCGCAGGTCCGGGGTTCGAATCCCTGATTCGCCACCAGTTGTAAGAAAAAGCCGCTGCTTCTCACGAAGCAGCGGCTTTTTTGTTCTGGAACGCCGGAAATGCGCCCGAATTGGCGCATTACGCATCTAAAGCGGCCAACCGTTTTAGGTGCGGGCGCTTTTCCGGAAGCGGGTGCTACACGCCACTGTTACCTCAATGTGGAGAGCACACCGTGAAACACCCGTACCTGACCACCCGCGCCGATTCGACCCATTACTACTTCCGTCGCAAGGTGCCGCTCGAGCTGCGCGCCCAGCTCCAGAAAACTGAAATTTGGGTGAGCCTGGAAACGCCGTGCCGGACCGAGGCCATCACCCGGCTGCCGATGGCCGCCCTCGAGTATGAGCGTCTCGTCGCTCCGGCGCGGGCGGCGGCCGCCTCGGCCGCCATGGCCGCAGACGCCTGGTTGCCGCACAGAATGCGTCCCGCGGGCAACGACGCGCCCCACCCGTACCACCCGACCGCCTGCCCCGCAGGCTGGACCCCGCTGGCCGACGTCCAGGTGCCCCGGCTCCTCGAGCGGTATCGCGCCCATGCCCTCGCGAGCGAACGGGCGTACCGTGTCGCGCTGCTCGCGAAGGACATTTCCGGCGCCGAAGGCGAGCCCGACGAGGAAGCCCGGGACGCTGCCCGCAAGCGTCTGGCCGAGGAAGGCTACGATGCCGCTGTCCACCTCGACCTGCTCCGGCAGGAAATGGAGCAGCTGAAGGACGCGCACGCCGCCGAGGACTACACCGACCTGCGCGAGCAGGTCGAAGAACTGCTGACGTTCGAGCGCGCCTGGCTGCCGGCGGCGTCCGATGGTTTCCGGCGGCTGCTGGTGGAATTCGCGACGGCTCGCCTCGACGCCCTTGACGAAGAACTGCGCCGGTACGCGGGCAAAGGCCAGCCCGACCCGGCACTGGTCCCGCTGGTCGACGAGAACGACACGTGGTCCGCCGCCGTGCAGGGCTGGGTCGCCGAAGCGGTCCCACAACCCAAGACGGCCGACGAGGTCAGGACGCAGGTCGCCCGGTTCGAGCGGCTGGTCGGTTCGCTTCCGCTGTCCGCCCTGGCCAGCACACATGTCGAGCAGTTCAAGGCGGCGTGCCTCGACCAGGAAAAGGTCAGCAAGAGCCGCGTGAACACGATTCTGTCGCTGCTCTCGGCGGTCATCACGGTGGCGATGAAGAAGAAGCTGACGACGCTCGGCACCAATCCGTTTGCAGGCGCGAAATACAACCGGAAGGCGGTACGCAGGGACGCCGACCCTGAAGCATTGCGCGACGCCTACACGGCCGACGAACTCAATCGGCTGTACGCGTCCCGCGTCTACGTGCATGGCCATCGTCCCGGCAAGGGCGGACGCGAGGCCGCTTACTGGGTGCCCCTGCTTGGTCTTCACTCCGGCGCGCGTCTCGAGGACCTGTGCCGCCTGCGCACGCGGGACGTGGTGCAGCGCGCCGGCGTGTGGTGTCTCCATCTGCACGACACGAAACGCGAGCACCGGACCGGCGAGGGGAGCACCATGCGCTACGTACCCGTTCACCGGACGCTCGTTCGCCTCGGATGGCTTGATTACGTCCGGGCCCAGGATGCCGACGGCCTGCTGTTCCCGCATCTCAAGCCCAACAAGTATGGGCAGCTCGGTGCGACGTGGAGTACCTGGTTCAACGAGTACCTTGACACGGATGTCGGTCTTGCCGACCCACGACTCGACTTTCACAGTTTCCGCCATACCTTCAAGGTCTTTGGGCAACTCTCCGGCATTGACGGTGCGGTGATTGAAGAGCTGCTGGGACATGCGCCGGATGACTGGTACGGTCGCAACGAAGGCACCGAGAAGCGCCTGCCGTTCGAACTGCTGGCGCAGGCGATGGAGAAGCTGGATTTTCCCGGACTCGAACTGGGCCACCTGCCCTACGCGGGTCGGACATAATCCCGCCCAGGCTCCGGGATACCACTCCGAGCCCGGTGGAGCTGGCCGGCCGCTCACTCGGCCGGCTTCCTTTTATACAAGGTTGAGCAGGCACAGGCCACGCTCCCCAATCTGGCGTCCCATTGGTACACCTTCGCAGAATTCGCGCGTGGAGCCGATGCGTGACCGAGCGCTGGCCGGCCCCTCGATTGCGGACCCCAAACTTCGGACCGGAGCGCAGCGGTTTGCTTATCGCGGTTTCCTCGTGTTAGCCGAAGCAGCGCCCCCCGCCCGCCAAGCCCACGAGCGCAACACCGGTTACAGAGCCGCTCCGTTCAAGACCGCTCCTCTTGCAATGCCAGCAGCAACTCCGCTGGCTGCCCCAACCATTCCGTTTCCCAACGACACGAGTCGATGACATGCGCGGGTGAATCAAGTGACTCGTGATTTTTGGATGCGCGTTTGGGGTAACATCCTGTTACATTTATACAGTCAGAAGAAGGCGCTTTCGGCTCCGACAAGCGGAAAGCAGCACTGCAAACGAGAGCAAAGAAATTCCTGGAAAGAGGGCCATTCGGTGTTAGCTCCAGTGGCAGACCGGTGTTCGGCAGCGGACCAGCTGCGCGTCGAAGCCGCGCTCACGGCTTACTATCTGCATTCCGACGGGGCGTTTGGTGCCGGCCCGCTGCGCTATATCGACGCGTCCGAATCGCAACTGCGCATGGCTTTGAACATCGCGCAGGACGCAGACCCGGTACGATTGCTTGCCGCAGCCTGCGGTGGTCCGGCCGCGATGATTGACGCGCTGGCCAACGGTGTCGTGCCATTCAAACCCAAGCCGGGACTGCCGGGCTTCTTCCGGTTCCTCGTGATGACATGTGCGATTGTTGCGACGGCCGACAACAACGACTCCACGCAGGAGTTCGGCGAAAACCTCGCCCGAGCCTTCGGAACCCAGAATCCATTCAACAACCGTTCGTCGCTGCCCGACCTGTGGCTCCGGTTGCAAGACTGGTGCGACGAGGCGCATGCCGCCGGCGAGGCCATCCGACAGGTCATGCTTCCGCCACCGGGCACGGGCAAGCACCTGGGCCTCACCAACGCGATAACGTTCCCGAGTTGGCGTGACGTCAAGCGACTGCGTCAACTTCTAGACCGTAGGTCGGAATACCGCTCAATCGTCGACCCGGTAGGGGCTGCAATTCAGCTGGCCCCCCTGGTCGAAAACGATGCCAGCTTTTCGTCGGCAATGCGCCAGGCGAGCACGGAATACCGGCAGCTGTATCTGAGCAAAGCCTCGTTGCTTGGCCTGCATCGCTTCTGGGTAGCCTTGGCCGGTCTCCTGAGGGAACGGCATTCACCGACAGCCGAGCGATTCTTTGTACCGCGCCTCGAGCTCAGATTCGGCGCAACGCTCGACGACGTGGAACTGCGGGTCGTCTTGGCTGACATGAAAGGGAACGTCGACCCGCTCCAAGTCCTAGAGGATTTCCCGGACCTTGTCTTGGCGCAAACGGCATCTTGGACCAGCCAGCGAGTCGGGAAAAACGCAAGTGAAGCGCTTGTTTCGGCCATCAGCCGCGGCGGCGTCCCGTTCGTCGAGTCCCGCTTCGGCGTATGGCATTCGAGTCTGCTCCAGCCATCCGTACCCACCCGTTGCCTTCTCCTCCTGTCAAAGCAAAACCGGGACGTTGCCCTTAAATGGGGCGTCAGTACGGAGCCGATTGGAGACGAGTGGAGACTGGCGGGGCCCATCCCGGCCCGCGACTGCCGCTCCGTGTATCAATACTTGGGACGGAGCATCGAACCAGCCGGTTCGCCATCCCAAGCCATGATGCTTGTCGGCGAACACAGGACCGGCTCAGGACTTCTCGGCCGGGAATCACTTCTTCCGCAAATCAGGATTGCAGGTCCTGGCGCCGTGACGCTGCGTCCAGTGCAAGAAAACGGTGTGAAGTGTCAGCTCCGTCCTGATTCCGAAGACCTCTATTCAATCGTCACGGACACCCCTCTCGAGGGCGCATACAAGCTTCGTCTGGACGAGGACGTGATTCCGTCGGCCGAACCTCTCGCCATCGAAACCTCGGTTGTCTTTTTCCGCGACGCCCTTGAACACGCCAAACTCGGGGATATTGACGAGTCGACGTGGCGGCGGCGCGAGGAAGCGCGTGTTCGTTCGACACCCGGGCCTATTGTCGTTACAGACCTCACCGATGACTGCCCGCCAGTCGACAGTGAGCGCTCAGCACGGTTCCAGGACTGTCTGGAGGCGCTGTACGCCGGTGGCCGCGCCGGCTGGTCGGAACAGGAACTTGTGACGACCATGCGCGCCGTCCTCGGAGACAACGCTCTCCCCATCTGGGACATACTGCGCGGATTGATGGAGTGCGGCTGGTTGAGGCCAACCTCCAACCTGAGATGGCGGGCACGCCGATGGTGGCTGACCCCGCCTTCTCTTATCAAGATTAGGAATACAGAAGGTATAGAAGGGTTGCTGCTCGTTGGAAGTGCACCCGCGAACATCCGGCGCCGCTTCCAGCAAACCGCTCAGGCCGCAGGCTGTACGGTGATGGAGCGCCCCGGAGCAAGTGAGTACACGGCATGTATGCAGCTCGCGCGGGGACCCGCCCTGGGCGAAGTCGTGGAGGAACTCGGATGGGTCGTGACCGAACGACCGATATGCACACCCATGGCTGCGCCGGACTGCTGGCCACCCGAGAACGTCGACGAGTCCCGCCATCGCCGCGTGGGGAGATGGAACTGGGACAGCGGCGGTTTTCGAAGCCGGGATGCTACGAATCCCGGGCCGGTGAGCCTTGAACGTTTCCGGCGAGAACGGGGCGACCGAGATGACATCTTCGTTGTCACGGGCCCCGGTTCAGCCCGGTACGTGAGCACTTGCCGGACGTCAGCAATCGTCGAGGCGTACCGACGCGCGCGAATCGCGATGTTCAGATGGGACGGTGCGCGCCTTGTACGCAACAGCGAGGACGGTCACCTCGTCGAGCCACTTGCGAATCTCGCCATGCTTTCGTCCTGTCGAAGTCCCGGTCCGGCATTGGTGGACGGGCGCTGGACGTATGTCTACGACATGACTGCAGACTGCGTTGGCTGGATACGCTCAGTGTTCGGCCAGGCCTTTGTCGACGACAGGTCGGCGCTTGACACAAAGTTGAGTAGCCCGTCGGCGGAAGCAGTCGGATGGTCCCGAAACAGGAACGTGTTTCGGATTCAGGAATTGACTCCGCCCCCTATCGGGCGACGGTAGATATGAGGATTATGGGGTTGTGATGGACGACGAGCTGTTTTTGGGAAAGGTCTTCAGAAACGAAGCGAACTGGGCACGGATGGAGCCCCTCGCAGTGCGAGTCGCAGGGGAATGGACAAGAATCGAAAACGCTGTGGAGAGCTTTCCCAAGGAAGGCAAAATATTCTCGAGGCGCGGCTTGCTTAACGCCCCGACTGACAGCCTGTGGACATTCACGCGGCGTCCGAACGAGTTACGTGACCTACATGGTCCTGACCTCCTGCTGGCCGAGAACATCGTGCGGGCGACGCCAATTGTCGACCTGTCGTCGATTTCACTGGAGATGGCACGACGAAGGCTCTTTAATGAGGGCGTCCACCTCCCGCTTGAATTCAGCTCGGTGACTGCGGTCGCCCTGCTGTCCGATGACCTCTTCTGTGATGTCACGCTCACGCGCTCGGCCGATGGTTTCTGGCGCAGCAGCAGCCTCTCGCGGCCCGTGCAACTGAAGGAAATGCCCAACGGCTGGAAATCGTCACTGGACTTCAACGGATTGCGGGTCATTCCAGCTCAAACCATACCGCATGCTGCCGTCATCAGGACGGTCAACTGGTGTAGTGACCAGGACTTTATCGAGCGCGTTATCGACCGCTTCCGCAAGTTCATGCAGGGTGTTGGAGATACCCCTTACGCGCGACCGTCACGGGATGCCGTCAAGTACATTTCTCGCGCGCTCCGGCAGGCGGACCTCATGCCGGGAGAGGACAACGGCATCGTGCTTGACATGGAACGGCTCCAGACAGACTGGCCGATACTCGAAGCACGATTGGAGGCGTCCGAAGAACTCGCTTCGTTGATACTCGACCTCAAGAGTACCAAGGACAAAGTGGCGGCCGCGACGGAATTGGCGACCCGCCATGCTCTCGAAGAGGCACGGCCCAGCCTTGAGCGTCAGGTGAGAGAGGAAACCGAGACATCACTTACCGAAGCACGACGTCAGCGTGACGAACTCTCGGCAGAGGTCCTGAATCTGGAGCAGCGTCGCGCCCGGGCTTCGAGCGACCTCGCAGAACTGGAAAGACTGTGTAACGAGAGGCGTGAGCAACAGAAGGCGATGTCGGATGGCTTGTCGGCGGTTGCCTCAGAATTGCGCACCAGCCTCGCCCAAAGCCCCGTTCAAGGCCATCCCGCGCTGTCGTTCATTGCCGAACGACTCGAGGGCATGCTGACTCAGCACGATTACCATGGGCCGTCGCTGATTCCACCGGCCATGCCGCCTTGGGGAACCGGAATGCCGAGTGGCGCCTGCGACGAAATTGGATATGGTTCCTTGACCGCCGTCATCAGCGAGGAAGCGAAGCGCCATGGAATCGATGAAAACGCGCTACGACTGACGGACATTTTCGCGCGAGCGGGTGAGTTGGTCCTGCTATGCGGGCCGCAGGCCGAGCTCACCCTCCGGGCGTATGCGCGTTGCATCTCCACCGGTGTTTATCGAACGATGGCTCTGGACCCCAGCATCATCGGTCTTGACGACCTCTGGCGGGCCCCCGGGACGCAAACACCGACCGCGTTCGCGCATGCCTGGCAGGCAGCCTTGGGTGCACCCGATTGCTTTCATATTCTCTGCATGCGCGACATTGATGCCGCGCCCTACCGGCTATGGCTCGCGTCGTTTCAGACCGTCCTCCAGAGCGCCTCCCGTCCGACCAACCTTTTGGTATTCGCGACGACCACGGGCCGAAGTGACACGCAGGCTGGCATGGGGTCCCCTGACGATAGTCCGTCCGGATACCTGGTTCCAGTTTTTCCCGGCGTGCATGACGCAGGTGCCGTCGCAGCACTGGCGAGCGCCGTCGCGCCCGTCCCGCCGCCTAGCCGCCTGTCGGTTGCCCCGGATACCGTCCCGACTGGTTCCGCCGCTGGCGACTGGCTCACACGGGTCGTCACATTTGATTTGCCTCCGGGCGTGCTCGCCCGCCTAGCAAGATTCAGAAATCAGTTCATCGGCGACGACGCCGAGCACCTGATGACAGCCGTTCAAAAATGGGGACAGTTTCTCGACTCCAGGGATGCAACAAGCCTCCCGTCGACACTGAGAGACGGTTATACGTCGATGACGAATTGAAGACACAACAATCACGGTAAACGACATGCTCGACCCGATAGGCGCTACCCATAGAATCCGGGAATTCTTCCTGTCGTATCTGGAAACCGCTTTCCGGATTCGCGACCAGTCCGTCTCGGCAGCACGGCGACAACTACTAACCCGACACGGCACTCTGACGACGGAGCCCTTCCTCGAACCGGTGCCACGCTATGAACAGGTGACGCATTTCCTCCAGGACCTCGTCCTGCTCGACTCGGGGAATCCGCTGCGCTCTTTTTCGAGTGTGGCCCGGCGCGCGTTTGTGGAACTGGCACTGTCCGGACTGTTTCCCGGAGAAGCGTCCGACAGGGACGACGTGCGGCGAACCAGCAATGTGCGCCCCTACCTGCATCAATGGCAGATGCTCGAACGCGGTGTGGGTCGCGGTATGCCTGGAATCGTGACGTCCGGAACCGGCTCGGGAAAGACCGAATCGTTCATGCTGCCCATCTTCGCGACCATCGCGCAGGAGGCCGTGCGGTGGCCTGCGCCACATGGCGAAGAGCTCTCGAACGAATGGTACAAGGAAGCCGGACAGGAATTCGTCGCACAACGGTCCAAGGAAAGTCCCGGCCGACCCAAAGCGGTTCGCGCGTTGCTCATCTATCCGATGAACGCGCTAGTCGAAGACCAGATGACGCGGCTACGCCGCGCCCTCGACTCCGACGAAGCCACATCCGTGATGGATGAACGATTCAGCGGAAATCGCATTTTCTTTGGCCGATACACTGGCGCCGCACCGGTCACCGGCCACCTCAATCATCCTCGACGGGCCAACACTGCACAGGAAAAGCGTAAACGGGCGCGCCGCATGGAGACGATGCGCAGCCGGATGAGCGACCTGGCAGCCACGCAGACACTTGCGCGCGAACATGATGCGCGCGAACTTGCCGATGCACACGCGGCTGGTCGAGATGCCCCCGAACCCACAAGGTTCTTGTTTCCCTCGCTCGATGGCGCGGAAATGGTCACCCGCTGGGACATGCAGGCAACCCCGCCGGATATCCTGATTACCAATACATCGATGCTCGCGACGATGCTCGTGCGCGAGGTCGACGAGCCAATCTTCACATCGACTCGCAAATGGCTTGAAGAAAACGACGATGCCTATTTCTTTCTGGTCATGGACGAACTCCACCTGGTTCGTGGCTCGGCCGGAATGGAGGTCGTCGGCCTCCTGAGAAGCCTCTTCGCCAAGCTGGGTCTCGACAGACCGGAGCATCGGCACAAGGTCAGGATTCTGGCGTCGAGCGCCTCGTTGCCCGATGAGGGTCCCGACTCGGAGGTCAGTCTCCAGTATCTGTTTGATTTTTTCGGCAGCTTTGGCTCGGCCCGCGAACCCGGCGACGCTGGTTTCGACACACCCGCAGACTGGCGCCATGCAATCGTGCGTGGACGGCAACTCACACAGCGGTTCAACGGCACCCTGCCGCTCGCTACCGAGCCGTTCGTGGAGCTCGCCGCTGTCCTGGACGTCAACGGGGCTGATTTTGCTCCACAAGTAACCGCGCGCACTTCCGCGCTCGACGTCGCCCTCGCGCGGGTCGCGAGGTCGTTGGGAATAGACGCAACTCCGACGGATGTCGCCGCGGCTCTGCCCAAAGTGATTGCCGCCGCATCATCCGCAATAGTTCATGCCTGCACGACCGACGATGGAACGTCCGCAGTGCTGCGCGCCACCGCGGTCAGTGAAATCGCCCAGCGACTTTTCGGAAGCGATGGCGTCGACGCCGAGAGAGCGGTTCGAGGGTTGTGCATCCTGCGCGGGCTTGCCGACACGGTATCAACGCCCGAACTCTACGGCATCGCGGTTCCGGACGGACTGCCGAGTGTCCGCCTTCACTCGTTCTTCCGGAGTATCGAGGGCATGTTCGCCGCACCCTATCGGGATAGCGGCGGAAAACTGCACTTCGACGGGCTCTCGGTTGAGCGCGGTCACACACACGCTCTGTGCGATGACGGTTCGACCAGGCGACTGTTTGAGCTCGTGTACTGCGAAGCGTGCGGCGAACTGTTTGTCGGTGGACGTCGAAACGCCGACGACAATTTGGGGGCGACCGAGCTGCTGACGACGGCGCCGAACTTGGAACAGCTACCCGAAGCTGCCGCGATTACCAACTACGAAAATCTCAGCTATAACGAGTACGCCATTTTCTGGCCGCGGCGCGACGAGCCGAAGGACGGTGAAACCACGCACGAACACTGGCCGGATGCGTCTCTTGATACGCGCAACGCGATGGTCACGCCCGTTGCCGCATCCGACAACTCGCGTCTCGCGGGACGGCTCTTCCACATGAATCAAGCGGACGACCTGGCCAGGAAGCCCGGGTCAGCTTCACCGCGCTGCTGCCCCGCTTGCGGGACCGACTACAGCAGGCGCAGACCAGGGATGGGGGCCATGTCGCCGTTGCGAAGTTTTCGTACCGGTTTCGCGAAAACCTCGCAGTTGCTCGCGACCGAGCTGTTTTCGGCCTTGAGGGTGAGCGGTCGAACTCCCAAGTCCGTGGTCTTTTCCGACAGCCGTCAGGATGCGGCCCGTGCTGCTCTGGACATCGAGCGCCGACACCATCAGGATACCCGCAGGCAGATGCTCATCGAAGCGCTGAAGTCGGTCGTTGCTGAGCGACCAAATGGCGAAGCGCGCGAGGAGAAGAAGAAACAAGCTGACGAGGCACTCAAGAGGGGCGACTTCCTCGAACTGAAGCGGCTCTCCGATGAGCTGGCAAAGTTGCAACTTGCGACCGACCCGTCACGAGTTGCACTTGCCGAAGTAATAGAGCCGGTGCTGCTGACTTCGAACGAACTGCGCTCTTACCTGCGGCGACATGTCGAGCTTGGCATTCATCCGACGGACGCCGCGGGTATCGGCTACATCCGCAACGAGCCGTGGAATCACTGGGTCGTCCCTGCTGGAGCAAGCGGGAAGCCAGAATGGCCTGCACACAGCGACAGCGGGGAGGCCGGGGAGGCTCGCGCCGAGATTCGCGAGGACCAGCGTCCGCTGACCTACGAAGTGCTGTTCGCGAAGACCTACTTCGCGCTCGAGGAGACGGGTATTGGCTATCCGTCGATGACCGCCAGCCAGACCACTGATTCGAACCGACTCGATGCCTATCTGCGGGTATTCGCAGATGCGTATCGTGTTGCGGGAAACCGTTGGTCCGAGGATGCGGCCCATGTCGACCATGCGCAGGAATTTGGCCCACGGCACCGGATTTTCAAGTTCGCGCGCGCTAGCGTACCCGCGGCGCCCGTCGTTGAACTGGACGACGTGCTGGAGAAATTCAGAGCCCTCGAACACGCACACGGTATCGTGGAGCTCAGCAAACTCTACGTCAGGCTGAGCCAACGGGGAGACCCCTACTATCGTTGCAGCAACTGTGGCCGTGTTCACCTGCATCGAGGAACCGGCATATGCACGCGCTGCCTTGACCCATTGCCTACTGAGCAGGAAGGCAATGTCGAACAACTGTGGGATTCGAACTTCCTGGCACGGCGCACCACGCGTTCCGAGCAGGGCAATGAATCAGCGTTCCGGCTCCATTGCGAGGAGCTCACGGGACAGACCGGCTCGCCGGCTGCCCGGCTCAGAGCCTTCAAGGGAATTTTCGTCGGAGAAAAGCAGTCGCCTGAATTTGAGCTCTTCAAGCGCATCAACGAAATCGACCTGCTGTCGGTCACGACGACGATGGAGGTTGGTATCGATATTGGTGCGTTGCAGGCCGTGTATCAGGCAAACATGCCGCCGCAGCGATTCAACTATCAACAGCGCGTCGGTCGCGCGGGCCGGCGTGGTCAGGCATTTTCAATGGTAGTCACCTTATGCCGGAGCCGAAGTCACGACCTCCACTATTTCCGCAATCCCAAGCGAATAACCGGTGACGTGCCGCCTCCGCCATTTCTGACCACGGGACATGTCGTGATTGTCGAACGGATTGTGCGAAAGGCCTGGCTGGCTGCCGCGTTTGCACGCCTGCGGGATGAAGACGGCCCCGCTTATCCAGGAGATGACCTGACGGATACGCATGGCGAGTTTCCGCCCGCGCCCAACTTCTATGCCGCCACTGGCAACTGGCGGAGTCGGCTCGAGGGCGCGCTGGCCGCCACGCTCGCGACGCGGGACCGGGTCATCGATGCACTGTCCGACAAGGACACGACCCAAGCCAGGACCATGAAAGATGCAATGACACCACAACACCTGACGCACCAAGTCTGGTCCCTTGCCGGAGAAGGGGCGGGCAGTCCATTGCCATTGGCACAGTTTCTTGCTGAGCAGGGTTTGCTGCCCATGTACGGCATGCCAACAAGGGTACGCGACCTGTACGTGGGCATCGAGAACAACGAGGAAAAGACTCCTGAATTTGCAACTGTTGACCGGGACCTTGATATCGCGGTCTACGAGTTTGCGCCGGGGCGTTCGCTCGTGCGCGACAAGAGGAAGCACGAGTCAATTGGCTTCTCGCCAGCACTGCGCGAACCGGACGTGCAACCGAATCGCGCGACGTCATTCGGGTCATGGAAAGCAGAAATCCGATACATCGCGTTTTGCGAGTCCTGCGGGGCCGTGTCGAGTCTGGCCGACCTCCCGGTGGAAGAGGTCCGATGCGTGGATTGCCAAAGTAATATTCCCAGCGAGAGATTCGCGAGATATACCAGTCCGGTTGCTTTCACCACTGATTTCCGGCCCAAGTCTGTCGAAGAAGGAGAACTGGCGCCCGTGTTCCGGCGCGTAACGACAACTGAGGCCTCCAATGTTTCTCTCGACAGCGTGCCCGATTCGAACATGTCGGTTGGCACGACAGCGGACGCACGCGTTCTTCGACTCAACGAAGGCAAGCTCGATGATTCCGGCGCGGCCCAGCCGTTCGCCATGGTGCCGACCAAGGACCACCGGGTGCCAGCACCGGGAAATCGGAAATGGTCGTTGGACGGTCAACTCCTTAGCGAAGAAAAATTCGCCGAACTGGACTTGCGTGGCGCTGTGCGACGCAACACGGACTTGACCGACGAAGGGGTCCGGCTGATGGCCCGCAAGAAGACGGACGCCGTGTATCTCACTCCGGTCCGGGTTCCGGAGGGGCTGGATATCGGCCGGGTCGGCCGTGACTTCGGAGACACCTCGGTCCGTGCGGCACTGATTAGCGCGACTCATCTGTTGATGCAGCGGGCATCCCTCGAACTTGATATCGCACCCGACGAGTTCGAGGCTCTAGAGCCGCGCTTGCGCAACGGCAAGCCATTGCTGCAGATTGCAGACTTCCTCGTGAATGGCGCCGGATTTTCAAACCGCCTGGCCAAAGGGAATCCTCCGCTCGTCGTCATGCTCGCGAAGTCCATGGTCGATGCCCCTCTATCGGACAGCCTCGTTGCACCGTACTTTCACGAGATGCATCGCGGTACGTGTTCGCAGGCGTGCTACGAGTGTATGCAGCGGTATGGCAACCGAGCCTATCACGGTTTGCTGGATTGGCGCCTCGGACTGTCGATGCTCCGGGTATTTCTCGACGCATCGTCGATGACGGGTCTGGACGGCAACTGGGCCACCTCCCCCGAACTCTCCGACTGGCCGGATTTGGCCTGGCGCTCGGCGGAAGAGATTGCCGGACTCAGCCCTGACCTATACGACCTGAAACGCGTTGGCCCACTGCGACTACCGTCGATAGAGGAGCGCAATACTCCGCGTCGATACGTAGTCGTTCATCCGTTCTGGTCGAGAAAGGCCGTGCTGGAAAAATGCGTAGACGGTTTTTCCGGGACGACGTTGCTGATTGACACGTTCCAGGCGGCAAGGCGCCCGCAACGCGTCCTGTTCGCTGCACGGGAGCATGCGCAGAAGCATGGACTCATGTAAACCACCCTGCGAGCACCCAGGTGCTCCCGCGTTAGGACCTACCGAGCGGGAGCGCGTCCGGTGCCGGGCGTCCTCCCTTCGCCTGCCCCCACCGTTGACGCGCCGGAGTCACGGCGTGCCGACCGTCTGCATGCGAAGACCACAATACCTGCCAAAAGTCCTCGAGGCCATTGGCAAACTCGAGTATCCTTCCGGGTGGCGCCCGGTAACCCGGTTCCTGAATGGAAGCGCCAGAAACGTACGACTCGGTCTTGATGTGAGGCTTCTCGCGTGACCAGAAATAGCGACAGATGAAAAAATGAGATTTGCGGGACTCTTTGCCGGAATCGGCGGATTCGAGCTTGGCCTGGCGAGGGCCGGACATACTACCGAACTGCTCTGTGATGTCAATGTCGCAGCCGAAGCAGTGTTGAAACGCCGCTTCGCCGACGTGCCTTACCATGCCGATATAACGACGCTGAGGTCCCTTCCGTCCGACATTGACGCAATCTGCGCTGGCTTTCCATGCCAGGACTTGAGCCAAGCGGGCCGCGGTGCAGGGCTTGACGGCCAGAAGTCCGGGCTCATTGCGGAAGTATTCCGCCTGTTGTCGCGACGGCGAATCCCTACCGTTGTTATCGAAAATGTGCCGTTCATGCTGCAGCTGAGCGGCGGTGCAGCCATGCGGGCTATCGCTGACGAATTCGAGCGCCGCGGCTATCGCTGGGCATATCGCGTCGTCGATACCTTTGCGTTCGGCCTGCCGCAGCGGCGGGAACGGGTCTTTATGGTGGCTTCGCGCGAAATCGACCCGGCAGGGGTTGTTCTCGCCGACGAGAATGTACTGCCCCGTCCGAAGACCGACGTGGGTCGCATTGCGCATGGCTTTTACTGGACCGAGGGACTAACGGGTCTCGGGTGGGCGGTCGACAGCGTCCCGACGCTCAAGAATGGCTCGACGATTGGCATTCCGTCGCCACCGGCGGTATTGCTGCCAGATGGACAAATCGTCAAGCCGAGTATCCGCGACGCGGAAAGATTGCAGGGATTTGCACCGGGCTGGACTGAACCCGCCGAGGAGACCGTTCGACCGTCGTTTCGCTGGAGTCTCGTGGGAAGTGCCGTCAGCGTTCCGGTTGCCCAATGGCTGGGGCAACGGCTGGCCAATCCAGGGGCCTATGACAGGCAGCTGGACGGCGAGTTTCCGGCGTCAGGCCGGATTCCGCGGGCCGCGCGCTTTGACGGCAAGCGCAGATATCAGGTATCCATAGGCGTCGACCCCTTAGGACACCGGCCACCTTCCCTTTCGGATTTCTTGCTCGATGAGGGTGACCCGCTTTCGCTCAAGGCAACACTCGGCTTCCTGACCCGAACCCGTCGCGCCAAGCTCAAGTTTGACAATGCCTTCATAGCGGCGGTGGAGCGCCATGTCGAGCTGCTAGGCGGCGAAATTCCGCCCCGGATTGAAAGACAGCTGGAACTGCTGTCGGCCTGACATTGACGTCGAGGGGCGCAGTGCGCGATACGGAACATTTCAGATAAATTACCATGGCAACGACAGGACGAAACCAGCTCCGGTTTATCACCGACGAAGACAAAACAGCAGCTGAAGCACAGGTTCGTGAGCTGCAAACTGACGTCGACTACGAAACCAAGGAATACACGGTCGAACTCATCGTGCAGAAGTATCTCGAAGGAGAGCCCGAGGACGCCAACGAACTCTTCGTTCCGGCCTACCAGCGCGACTTCGTATGGAGCCCCGACCGTCAAAGCAAGTTCATCGAGTCGGTGATGCTGGGGCTCCCGATACCTTACGTGTTCACGGCTTCCCTCGCGAAAGACATCGATTCGGACGAAGGTCGTGTCGAAATCGTCGACGGTTCGCAACGCATTCGCACGCTCGCGGCCTTCCTAAACGACGAGCTGATTCTCGATGGCCTGGAGAAGCTGTCCAAACTGAACGGATTCAGCTTTTCGGACATCGAACTCTCACGGCAGAGAAAGTTCAAGCGGCGCCCTATCCGTGTGATTGAATTATCCGAGAAAGCCACGGAATCGGTCAGGCGCGACATATTTGAACGCATCAATACAGGCAGTGACGAGCTCCGGGCGATGGAGAAACGCAAAGGCATCTTTACAGGGCCTTTCTACGACTTCATCGCGGAATGCGCCGCCCTTCCGCTGTTTAACGAAGTGTGTCCGATTTCGTATCGGAAGCAGCGGAGGGAAGAAGCGGAAGAAATGGTACTTCGTTATTTTGCGTATGCCGACCGCTACGAACAATTCAACCATAGCGTGCGAAGCTTCCTTGACAGCTACCTGAAGGAACACCAGGACAGGTTCGATAAGGAGAAGTTGCTCGCCCGCTTTGTAACGATGCTTGAGTTCGTTCGCGACAATTTTCCCTTCGGCTTCCGGAAATCTCCTACAAACTCGTCCGTACCACGAGTCCGTTTCGAGGCAATTTCTGTCGGCGTAACGCTCGCGCTGGTGAAAAACCCTGAGCTCAATGCCTCGAAGCAGGATATTGCCGATTGGTTGGCGTCAGAGGAATTTTCGAAACATACAGTATCTGACGCGAGCAATTCGCGGCCCAAGGTGAAAGCCCGCATCGAATTTGTTCGAGACCAACTTCTGCGCGTATAAAAAATGCACTCCGTTCGCGCCGACTTCGACAAACGATGTGCTGAAATCAAAGACTATCTCGACTGGCTTGAAGACGCCGAATCGAAGGACCACGGCATCCCCAAGGGACTGCCGCCCACGATGAAGGCCGCCGCGATGCTGTTGCTTTACAACCTGATTGAGTCGACCATGACCAACGCGGTAGAAGCCATATTTGACGAGTTGCAGACGAGAAAAGTGGCATTCGACTCACTGAGTACCTGCCTCAAGGTTGCCGTACTTGCGAACGTCAAAAACGTGGCTGCGGACAAGCTAACGGACAAGCTGGTCGCCATCACCACCGACATCATTGGCTGCACGTTCGACAAGGCCAAGGTGTTCAACGGAAACGTGAATTCGAAAAAAATACGCGAAAAGCTGACCGAATTCGGGATTAAAACAACCAATGCTTACAAGGAGGAACGTCTTAACGCCATCATGGTGGCCAGAAACCGGCTCGCGCACGGCGCGGAATCTTTTGGCGACTACGGCAAGGACCTGACTGCGGGCGAGCTCATTCGCGACTATGAACGCGTAAGCACCTTGCTAGCCTCCGTACTCAACGACGTCGAAGAATTTCTCAATCAGCGTCACTATCTGTCCGCGGTTTGAATCGCTACGCGTATCCGGCTCACGCATCCCGCCAGGTCTTTTTTCACTTCATGCTCCCACAAGCGTATAACACGCCACCCGGCAGCAGACAGTTTGTCATCCACCTGTTGGTCTCGCTGCTGGTTCCGCCTGATTTTCTCGGCCCAAAATATCGCGTTTGAGACCGGTCTCGTGCCATGAAGTGGGCATCCATGCCAGAAGCACCCGTCTACGAAAATGGCGACCCTGGCGGCGACGAATACAACATCTGGCCGACCAGGCAGTGAGTTCGCCGCCTTGATGCGATACCTAAGACCTGTAGCCCAGAGTGCACGTCGTAATCGCAGCTCGATATCGGTTCCAGCCTGCCGCACTCGTCCCATGCGGACGCTCCGCTGCTCAGGCGTGAGGATGTCGACCATGATAAAACCTTTGCAACCTTCCAGTTCGCGGTCTGGACAGCTTACCAGCGAGTGAGCAACTTTTAGGGCCTCCCATGCTCGCGCTCCACGGGCGGGCGATGTGAAACGACGCCTGGCACCGCGTGCGATTTGGCCATCCCACCGCGTCTTTTCGACGCGTGCCAGCGCAGACGTCGTATCCCGAGTCTGCGACGACTTCAGTGGCAACCGAAGCGGCCGCTCATTAAGACCACCTAAACCCCATAGCCACACACAGCTTGCCGGTGTTTTAGCGACGCACTTGATTTAGAACGGTCGCTACACTCCGCCGGCATGCTGCCCTATACCGTGCGCAATCGGCCCATGGACAATAGAGAAGCTCTTTATCCCACTCAGTATGGGGCATCTCGTGCGTCGCGCGAAATCACCATGCACTTGAACCGCCCTGCTCCGCGCCAGTAATGGTCTCTTCGCATCTCAGTCCCACGTGTGACAAGGTACCGCGGCGACCGAACAGTCCCGGAAGGCGGTCCGCAAGCAACGTCGCCCGAAACAACCAAAACTTGATTTCTTGCAGCGTTTAAAGTCGCCACCGTATACCCTTGGCTGGAGGAGAGGGCTAAATACCCCGCGGCCAGCGGAATGGCGCCAAGCGGGAGCTCCGGGCGCAACCCGGGAGCAGCGGCTGGAGGGTGAGCGGCAAGGTGTGCATACCTTGTGTTGGTCCAGCCGAGTCGGGGCGATGCACGCGACCCCGATGCCCCGTACGAGAGACCGGCTCCGCAGTCCAGCGCGCAGGCTCAAGGGCGAAGCTCCCCCTTTTCCCAGTGTCGTGCTGGGCTAGGGGGGAGCTTCGCCCCATAGCTCAAGACACTCACCACAATCCAGACTTGAAAACCTGTTCTCAAAGAGAAAAACTTCATTCTATCCGCCGAACAGGATGCGATGCTGACCCGAGGAATATTTGAACGGCTCCGGATGCCTGAACTGGAAGGCTAGTGAACTGTTGATTTGTACAGTATTTCGCGACTCGCTTATTTCAGGGAGACTACAGGGTCCCATCGGGGAAGCGTATGAATAAGCGAGACCAAAAACCAGAAGTAGAAAAGCCAATCGATACAAATGCGGCACCGACTATCGTAGCGTTTACGTTCCAGTTTGAGCGCGCGTTGTACTCGTTGTTCTCAGGCAATGCGAAGCGGACCCAAGTCGGCATTGAGACACTCGACGATGTGGCAGAGTTGACGCGGAATGCCGATGGCTCCGTGGCTGCTCGGCTTGAGCAGGATGCAAACACAGTCCAATCTGCAGGCCAACCGTTTCAGGACAGCAGCTATAAGCTGTGGCACACGCTTCGCGTTTGGTTGAGTCATGTCAAAGTGTTGCGAGAAAAGTATGCAGACGTCCAGTTCTGCTTGGTCACAAACGCCAAGGTTCCCGAGAAGGCCTTGGCTCGCGTGCTTTCCGACGCGAAGTCGGACGAGCAGGTAAAGGCTGCGGTCTCTGCACTGCGCGCGCAGGCTCAGGTCGTCGTGACGAAGAAGAAGTCGAGAGCGACAGCAAATCCCGCTTCAAAGCCGAAGACATCAACGAAGAAAAGTTCTTCCGCGAAGACAGAGGCGGAGGCAGTTCTCAACCACGACGACAACGATTTGAGCTACCTCGTTCGTGGGCTGGAATTATTGGACGACGGGGGCACCAGCTCGGTCGCGCAGCCGCGTGAAGCCACCATTGAGCTTTTCCAGCTGCCGTCGGCGCTGGTGGAGCATGGTGAGGAAGTCTACCGATACCTACTCGGTATCGTAGTCGACACTTGTCGTAAGGCGTGGACTGCTGGAGAAATAGTCTGGCTTTCCCCTCAGGTTTTTAGGGACCACCTTCACAACGAGCGAGACCGCAGATTTCTCTATAAGTACCTCGACCGCCCGATGATGCATGTTGATTTCAAGAATCTGGTCGCGAGGGGGGGCCGTGAGTTCTTTTTCCTGAAGCAACTCTCCCGCCTCGACATCCCACCCAGAATCATTGACCGTCACCTGGAGAAATTCTGGGCCTTCTATGTCGAGCGCGTACGGCTTGAGAAAGAAGGATTCAACCAGGTCGACTGGGAAGCCCGCGAAGATAGTCTCCATCAACGATGGGAGGACTGCCGCGACAACGCAGTGATGGAGTCGATGATGCAAGCGAGCGCTACGCCTGAGCAAATCGGTGTGCGAACTCTCACCAAAACGCTGGACGAGAATTTCAAAGCCCCGCTGGGAAGGCACGAAACTGGTAACTCGTACTTCACCCACGGGCACTACCATCAGATGGCGAATGAGCCTGATGGCCGCTTTTTCGTCTACTGGCATCCAGAATACGGTTCCCGGAGGGACGCCGATGACGAAGGAGGCTCCTGATGTCAGGCTACACCGACCGCTCGCTCATCCATAACAGCGCACTTGCATGCTTCCTTCTGGCGAGTTTCACCAAGGAATATCAGACTCGCACCGGTAACGAGCACCATCCGTCGTTCGAAAAGCTGCTGCTCGTGCTGCCTCTCATTTGGCATGGCCCAAGCCGAAGAGGCATTTGCAATCGAAACTTCGGCACCCGATTGCATGCAGTCCTTGCAGATGAGCCTCGCATCACTGAACGACTGTCGGACAGAGTCGGCGCCCACGCGGCTGTATCGGCGCAGGGACTCAATATCGCATGTGCAACAGGGCTTCTTGTTGAGCGTTTCGACGCTGAAGAAAGGAAATTTGCCTTTTCCCCTTCGCGATGGCCCCAAGGAAGTAGTCCGACGAGCATCGATAGAGAAATGTCCGGTTCCGTGCTGCGCCTTGCGAACTGGTTCAAGGATTTCACCACTGCAGAACTCTTCGCAACACTCGGCCTATATTGATATGCAATTCTTCATTTCACATCTGATTCTTTGGCCGAAAAATCAACGCCTCAAGATTCGAACGCTCGAATTTCAGGAAGATAAGGTCAATGTCATTCATGGGCGCAGCCGAACTGGGAAGTCATCCATCATTGCCATCATTGATTACTGCCTCGGTGCTAAACGGTGCACCATACCAGTTGGCGAAATTCGGCAGAAGACGGAATGGTTCGGTCTAAAGGTCCGGATTCGTGACACATGGGTTCTGATTGGCCGCCGCACACCGCCAAGTAGCTTTGGGAGCGGTGAGTTCTTTTTTTTGACGCTGGATGGTCGCGACGCGCCCATACCGTCCCGTATCGAGGCGACACACACCCACTCCCAATACAAGGACGAGTTCAACCGGATAGCGCGCGTCACGAACATGTCACTGATAGACGACGAAGACGCTGAGAACGCTGAGAATCGACCATCCTATCGTGATTTGGCTGCGTTCAACTTTCTCCCCCAACACATCGTCGCCAATCCAAACGTTCTGTTCTACAAAACCGACACATACGAACACAAAGACAAGTTTAAACGGGTCCTTCCGTACGCGCTGGGTATTGTCAATGCAGAGTATCTACAGAAGGCACGAGAGCGCACGCGCAATTTGAAGAATCTCGAAGCTCTCTATAAGGTACAACGGACTCGTGAGACTGCATTCGCATCTTGGCAAGCCGATGTTAGGGCGCTCTGGAACGAATCGGTTCAACTGGGATTGTCGGACGAGCGTGAGAATGTGTCGCTTGAAGCTTGCGTGACTACTCTAAAGGCGTTAAACGACGCGTACGTTGCAGGACATCTTGCTCAGCGGCTGCGAACACCAAATCACGCTTTCGCAAACGAACTATTCCTAGACGCGACCGAACGAGAGGAAGAGGCGCAAAGGCAGGTCGATGATTTGATGCAGGAGTTGCGTGACTATCAGGGGTTATCACAGCGAGCGAAGAAGCTGACGGGAGCAATGGAGGAAGAGAAGGTTCGCGTTGTGAACCTCGATTGGCTCCAGCGCAACTTGGTGCGAGACGCGTCCTGCGTAGTCTGTGGCTCGGCAAGCAATCACAACCATGACGTCCTGAATGGTCTCGAAGAAAAGCTCGACAGCGTGACACGACTGTCGGCAGCGCTTCTTGAGGGACCGATTGTCGACAGGCAACTGGCAGCCCTCGAAAAGAATCTCTCCGAAGCGGAAGACGTCCTCCACGCGGCACGAATGCACCGGCTGAGCCTCGAGCCCAAGGCCTCGGTGCCAGCGGAATCCTTGGGCCGAGTGTATGTGCTCCTCGGAAAATTACAGGCTCTTCTCGGTGCTCTGGCGACGCTGGATGGCGAGGATGACTTAGGAAACCGCATCCGCGATACGGAGGAGAAGCTTGCTCGACTAGATGACTATTTCCGAAATTCAGGCCGGGAAGCAAGAGAGAGAGCGGTCGCTGTAGAACTCGGTGAATACATCAGAGGCTATGCGAAATGGTTTGGACTTCGGTCGAAGGCAACTGTTGAACTGGACCAAAAGGAACTGACTCTGACTTTTTCGCGAGACACCGGAACCCATAAGGACTATCTGTGGGAAATCGGCAGTGGTGCCAACTGGATGGCATATCACGTTTCGACATTCCTGGCATTGCACGAATTCCTCACTAAGCCAGAACGTTTAAATGGCCCGGTTTTCAGTTTCCTCACGATTGACCAGCCAAGCCAAGTGTTCTTTCCAAGCGCTCACTCAGGGGAGAATCTTCTTGATGAGCATGACGACCAGGCCAAGAGCTTGAGTGGTTCCAGGGACGCCGACATTGAAGACACCCGCAAAATCTTTCTTGCCTTAGCACGTGGTCTCGTACGTACGAAGTTCAAGTATCAGATTATCGTCGTCGAGCATGCAGACAAATCCATTTGGGGGAGTGCAGACCACATGAATGAGGTAGCCGCGTGGAAAAATGAAGGCGACGGGCTCATTCCCCGCGAATGGTTCGGCCGCTGACTGAGGTGGCGGGGACGGATGAGAGCTGTATAGAACTACAGGCTGTATGCGTCAGCATGGAATCCACGCCAGGCCTCGTGCGACAGGGGCTTGGCGGTACTGCACTTTGCGCACAAAGTGCAGTACATTTGGGGCCAGATTCAGGCCAAGTTTTCTCATTTCCGTTGAGAAAGCGTGAGAAGCCGCGAGTGCCCCTCCCAACCTCTCCGTACGCGTGATTGTGTCTGTCATATTGCCTGCATAGGGTCTTCCCTATATGATTTTGCTCGGCCGTGAGAGAGGCCCGCACAAGGAAAATCAAATGGGAGCGCAGGACCTTATCGCATTGACAAATTCGGGGTTACTCCAGTCCGACCGGATTGTTAAATTGGATACCCCCGCCGGACCGAATGTGCTTCTGCCACATATTGTGGTGGGCACTGCTCGCCTGGGTGGCAATTTCGAGATTACCGTCGACGTTGTTTCGCTGCAGGATTCAATCGAGCTGAAGTCCCTCATCGCGCAGCCCGTCACACTTTGGATTCAGCAGTCTGACAAAACGTATCGTCCCCGACACGGGTATGTTCATACGGCCCGCCGGCTGGGTGCCGACGGGCGGCTGGTCAGCCTGCAACTGATTTTCTCGTCGTGGCTTCACTTCCTGAAGTTCCGCAAGGACGCGCGCATATTCCAGGACCAGACCGTCGAAGCCATTCTCGAGACAGTGTTCCAAGGGCATCCTCAGGCAGTTGGGGCGTACCGAATCGAGGTGAGCAAACCGTCACCGGCACGCTCGTTCTGCGTGCAGTACGAAGACGATTGGAACTTCGTGCACCGGCTGATGGAGTCAGAAGGCTGGTTCTATTACTTCGAGCATGCCGACGACGGTAAATCTCACACCCTCGTTGTCACAGACGACCTGTATTCGCTAAAACCGCTGGAGCCTGAACAGGTCCGGTTTTATCGTGCCGGCGTCACGCGTCAGCCCGACGCGTTCGTGCACTGGTCGGGCACGCGGACCTTACAGAGCACGTCGTACTCGACGAGTACGTTCGACTATAAGAACCCCGAAGCGCGCAAGGAGAAATCGTTTCCGACCGTCGCGAACCAGGGCGAGCTTCCGCAGCAGGCTGAGGTCTACGAATACACGGGGCCATACACGTACCTCGATGATGACCGCGGCGACCGGTTAACCAAGCTCAAGCTCGAGGAATGGGAGTCGCGCGCGAAGCGATTCCACGGTGTAGCTAGCGCACCGAGTATCGACGTCGGCGGCTGGTTCAGTTTGCTAGACCACCCCGAGCACGACGGAGATAGTGCTGAGGACCGCAAGTTTGCGGTGGTCGAAGCCACATGGTACATCCGCAACAATCTCCCGATTGGGGAAACCCGCCCTTATCCGCATAGCCTCGATGCCCGTCTTGCCGAGGTTCGTGATGCTCACGAGGAATCGGCACCTGCGTTCGCGGTTAAAGATGCTTCAGGCAGCGAGGGCTTCTTCCTCGTTGATGTCGAAGCCCAGCGCCAGAAGGTGCCGTTTCGCAGCCCGTTCGAACACCGAAAGCCCGTCATGCACCTTCAGACGGCGACGGTCGTCGGCCCTGGCGACGAAGAGGTCTATACCGATGCGCTGAACCGCATCTTGGTACGCATGCACTGGGACCGACGTGAGGGCATCGGAGCGACATGCTGGGTGCGCGTTTCCTATTCCGATACTGGCGGCGGCTACGGCAGCGTGCACGTGCCGCGCGTTGGCGAAGAAGTGACCATCGAATGGCTTGGTGGTGATTGTGACCGCCCCATTGCAACAGGCCGCGTCTACAACGGCGCAACGCAGCCGCGCTGGCATTCGAACGGCATCCTGTCAGGCTTCAGCTCGAAGGAACACGGCGGCAACGGTTACAACCATCTCGTGATGGACGATGCGACTGGGCAGAACAGGCTGCAACTGTTCTCGTCGCAAGGTAGTTCCATGCTTCACCTGGGATACCTGATTGCCCAGGACGGCAATGTCCGCGGCAGCTATCTCGGCAGCGGCTTCGACCTTCGCACCGATGCGTACGGCGCGATTCGCGCCAATCGGGGGCTTTTCCTCACGACCCATCCTGGTTCGGGTGCGACGCACCAGCAGTTGGAGGTCCGACAAGCCCAGCAGCAACTCACCAGCGCTCACAACTTGGTCGAGTCGCTTTCCGACGTCGGCAGCCAGCACCAGGCCGAAAGCCTGAAAGCGGGCCAAGACGCGCTCAAGGCTTTCACGGACGCCACGACCGACAACGTTCAGGGGCAAGACCAGGGGAGCGGCGGCCGCACGGCGGGAGGCGGCACGGGCGCAGCCAACGCGTTCAAAAGACCTATTCTTCTGGCCACAAGCCCGGCGGGCATTGCACTGTCGACGCAGCGGTCGGTGCACTTGGGTGCGGACGAACACGTGAACGTGGTCAGCGGCCAGAGCACCCACATCGCGGCCGGAAAATCGCTGCTTGCGAGTGTCGCCGAACGTATCAGCCTGTTCGCCCAGAACGCCGGGATGAAGCTCTTCGCTGCGAAGGGCAAGGTGGAAATCCAGGCGCAGTCGGACAACATCGAAGTGACCGCGCAAAAAACGGTAAAGGTGCTATCGGCGACCGAGAAGGTCGAAGTGGCCGCAAGTCAGGGCATCCTGCTGACCTCAGGTGGCGCGTATATCCGCATTCAGGGCGGCAATATCGAGATTCACGCTCCGGGCAAGATAGACATCAAGGGAGCGCAGCATGCGTTCGCCGGCCCCACGAGCGCACCCTACGATTTGCCGGCCCTACCCAAGGGCGACCTGCACAACAAGCTCGAACTGAATCTCACGGACGACAACCTCAAGGCTGTGCCTCAAGCTCCCTACAAAGTCGTGTTTGAGAACGGGACGACTCTGGCTGGCAAGCTCGATGGAAACGGCCACGCGGTCCTGCGCGACGTACCAGACGGCACCGCAAAGGTCTTCTTCGGGGAGGACGCCCGCCCATTCACACCCCAGCCCGTCCCCGCGCCCACGGAGCTCGCGCAGCCTGATGTTCTCAAAGAACTGCATGCAGCCGGGCACAAGGGCATTACGGAGGAAAACCTCTACAGCCTATTCAACAAATTTTCTGGCCGGCCGGATGTGAAATGAACGAAAGCGACCAACAAGCAATTGAAGACGCGGTCAAAGAGATTGGCTGGTCGATGGCAACCAACGCTGTCCCGTTGTTCTACGTCGCGCAGAACGTTTACGACACCACGGAGAGCGTCTGGACCGTATGGAACGCACGCGAAAGTGCGGACGAGATGACGAAAATCGAGGCCGGCATCGACTTGGTGTTCGCCGTCGTGGGGTGGGTCCCTGTCGTCGGCGCCGGCGTCAAGCGTACGTTCCGCCTCGTCAATCACAAGTCTGAAATCTACGGCCCGCTGCTGTTCGACATTCTGCGTTTGGTGCTTCAGCAAGCGCACATTCAAACCAGCCCGGATGCGTTGATTGATAGACTGTTCGATGCCACAGGCGTCAAGAAGTACCTGACCGAGGCGCGCGAGCATATCCAAAAATCCTGGCTGTATCGGGAGATGCCGTCCGCGATGCAAGTCACGTTTATGCAGGCGCTGACCTTCGTCGAAACGAACCTGCCGTACTGGCTCGCGCAGTTCGTCCAGCGCAAGCTGCTCCACTGGCGCAAGAAGCAGCCAAACTCAGCCGCAGTCAGCACCCTCGAAGAGCATCGGACCACCGAAAAGCCGGGCGCCAAGGGAGAAGAGGCCAAGGCGGGCCATGACCGCCCGGTCCCGACACCCTCGCGAGGCGTGGTGAATGCCAAGCTCGCGGTAACCGATATCACAACGGGTATCACCGGCATTCTGGGTGAGCATATCGGCGACTACTACTGCTACGAGAAACTCAAGTGGGGCAACGGCTGGAAGGACCACGACAAGGGGTTAAGTGGCAAATGGAGTGAGCAGCCGGGCCTTCGGGTCATGGGCAAGCTCAATGACAAAGGCAAGCTGAACAAACTCTTCGACCTCAAGGCACGCGGCCACGGTATAGATGGCGTTTGGCGTGCTGCACCGTTCAGCAATCAGACGAAGGACTTCGCTATCGTCGAAATCAAGGCATCGACGACGACACGAAAGCTGAAGGACCCTAATGCCAAGCATGGTATTGCTGGCAAACTTGGAACCGTGAAGGAAGCCGTCCGGCCACCGGCAAACGACCTGCTCGAGCCGCCTGAAGATGCCGGTCCAACGATACCCTCTAAAGGGGGCGGTAAGCCAGGAGGTGGAGGTAAGCCCGGAGGTGCGGGAGGAAAGCCGTCCGGTGGGGGCAAACCAGCTGCTGGAGGTGGTGCCGGAGAGGGTCCTGAACATGGCCAGCAGAAGTCCCCATCTACATCACCGGACACCAGCTCTGGCGCAACCACTGAGGCTGGCGGAAAAGACACCGCCAAGGGCGACAAATCTGTCGATAGAGTCCAAATGAGCACCGCCTGGATTCAGCGGAATCTTCCGCAGGCCGTACCCGAACCAATGGTTTCGGCAATCTTGCGGTCTGGGTATTCCCGACACATTCTGTACGTTCCGTTCTACCTTCCTTCAGCAGCGCAGCACGTTGAAGCATTGGCTGTGGGGGACGAACACGGACATACGGACCACGACCTTCCCTTTACCCACCATTACAAAGAAGGGGAAGTGGCGGAAGCTGTCAAGCTCAAAGCCAGCAGGCTAAAATCGCGGACGTAACTTGAGAGAGTGGACATGAGCGACGATTTTGATTCTAAGCGGCGACAGCGTTTTCTGGGCGAAGACTACTTCAAGTGGTTGATGGCGTCGTTGAGTGACGACGCTACCTACTGGTCCGAAAATACTGCCCCCACTGGCGAAACCGAAAGTGAGCGTAAAGCGACTACTGCCCTATACCTCTCATCTTACCTCTATCGTCGCTTCTTGCTGATGTACACCGGCGGCGTGGATATCGGGTTACTGCGTGGCGAACTCGACTCAGTCGTGGATGCCTTTGCGCAATACACCAAAGCCAAGCGTCTTTATGAGGAGGACGCAGAGCAACCCCCGTTGGCATTTAGCGTCATCGGAGATTACGAGAATGTCATGCAGCTAATTGGTTGCTGCTACCTCATGCATCGACGTGACCTGCTACCCCGAATTGTGGAGATGTTCGACCCAGCCTATCGCGGACAAGACACGCTGTACGAGGACCTCTTGTCGTATGAGTTCACGGGCCGAGTCGACGTAGACAGTTGGTTCCACGACGTTCCTTATCGTCCGCTCGTTTTTTCCCTGTATCGCGAGACGAAAGATGAGTGTGTCAGCGACATCATCGAATATCTGGAGGCTTGGTATCCGGGTATGGCGAGCGCGCCGTGGCACGACGGCCACCTTGAAGCCCAGAGGAACGGCAAAGGTGCATATGTCGGCTACTGGGCGATAGAGGCTGCCGCTGCGGCCTACCTGTTGAAGGTAGATGATTCCGCATTCCGGGACCATCTGCTGTATCCGAAGGACCTCGCTGACTTCGCCCGCAGCTTCGACGCATCAAAGGAAACCGCGCCGGCGTTTCAAGGTAGCTCTGCAACGACTGTGCGCACAGGCCAGCCATGCCCGGAGACTGGTATCTGGAAAGCGCAGGGACACAACGTGCCAGGCGTGATGGTGCAACAAGGCGAGCGCATGCCCGAAGTGTTCGCTCCGGACCGGTCAGGTGCATATCGCTCCCAACCAGCGCTCTGGGAGTTTGAACGCAAAGCATGACGTGCGAATGAGTTCGCCAAGCCGCGCGCTCAAATTCCGATGCGCGCGGTCTTGCCGAACTTGATGCCTTACTTTGCGATGAGGAAACGGTCGCGGTTCTTTGCGTCGCGAATCCAGAGCGGAGCACGACCACGGCCTGACCACGTCTCGCCAGTCTTCGGATTCTGGTACTTCGGCTCAGAAGTCGTTGCCGAACCCGTAGTCTTCTTGGCGCGCTTGCGACCAAAAATCTGGTCTTCAGTGATACCGTATTCAGCGACAAGCTCGCGAACCTGTGCGACGACTGCTTCGAGCTCAGCAACGCGCGCTGCCTCCGTGCGCTCCTGAAGCGCATCGAGTTGGGCCTTCAGTGCCTTATAGTTTTCTGCCATTCTTTAGCTCTCCCGTCGTTTAAGCGCGATTCATGCATCAGGACAATGCAGTAATCGCTAGACGGCAGTATAACGCCGGCTCGAATCTCTCTCACACCAGCCGGCGTAGATGGCATCAAACGCGGCATGGACGCGTGTCGATTGCATCAGCTCTTCATTGCGCGCGTCGCGTATCGATTCCTCGTATCGCACGTCGACTCCATCTTCGTCAGGTTTGTTCTCAACTATGCCGGCACCAGCGCATAGCGCCGACGTAAGCGGTATTGCGCGCTGCAAATGCAGTTTGCGTGACAATTCACTTCGGTCGGCGCCGCCTCAGTCCCTCACATGGCTCCCGTCCCGAACAAATTGCCGCGGGAATCCGCTCCGCCACATCCGCCGATACGCATCGGGTCGTTCATCGGCAAGGCCGTAGCGGGATTCAGGCACGCCGTATATCTCACCGACCTGCCATTTTCGTACCGGCGAATACAATCCGCGTTACGACAAGAGTCTGAGTACCGAGTGACAGTACCGGCATTGGCAGGCGCGTCGTGCGGCGTGCTGGTGTCTCGTTGCTGCGAAATTCGTCGTTGCACCTGCTCAAACGATGCTGGCACCGCGACAGGGCCTGTATTGAATACAGCGGCTTTCTTATCGCAGCTCTCACCTTTTTTTAACTGCTCGCACGCGCTCTGTGCTCGCCCCAGGGCGCCGTCCTTCGTATCGTCTATCACCCACGATGAAGTAGTTTTGCTCTCAGCTACCGCAATCCAGACTGACGCGTCGTTCGATGTCTTGACTTCGCATGTCTCTGGTTGATTGGTGCGTTTCCGGCAGCCTTCAAGCGCACCTGCTTTAGCTTGTTCAGGTGACTCACTGCCATACTCCACATAAGCGCCGCCCTTGCCCATAGTCACGGCGTACCATCGCTCGCCGCTATCCCATGACGCAAGGTCCAACCGGCAGTGCCGTTTAAACGTGGTCTTGCAATCTTTCATTGCGCGCTCAGCAGCGCTTTCCGGGTTTCTGTCCGTCGACACCGATATGCCGTCATCGCTGCGAGCAATGACCAGCGCAATAGGCCCAGCAACTGGCTTGCCCACCAGACGGCATCCGCCTGATTCCTTACCGCATCCGTCCAGTGCCGCTCGAGTGGCCTCTTCGGAAGATGCCGCGTCACGCGCGACAAACGCAAATCCATTGTCGCCATGGGCGGCGACTACCCATGCACTTGCCTGCGTAGTGAACACACAAAGCCAGGCTATGAGCACAATGCGCTGTTTCCTCAACTTCATATCGACACCCCATCCGTACCCGCGACCGCACTACAGTTATCCGTGAGCACGAATTTAGGCATGCAGAAGATAACCTGACTCTGAGCGGCTGAGGTGTGAGTATCCTTCACCTTCGACGCGATAACTGTTGACTCCGCCGCAACCAGTACGCAACACCGTGGGCAACGGCGCCACGATGAGAAAGCCCGTCTTTTCATTGTTTCCCCGTAACTGCAGTGCGTCGACGCGCCATCGCCCACATGTCACGACGTGCATCCGCACTATTATTCATTTAACGACTTATTACGACATTCTATGTCGTTAACTTTAGAGCTGCCCGGCACCACACTTCATGTTGCTTAACAACAACAGACGTGGTTATGGCGCGGCAATCGGCGGGAATACCGGAACGGCTTGGGAAAGCGATTGCGCGCGAACGGATGGCACGCGGCCTGACGCAGGAGCAGCTCGCCGAAATCATTGGCGTCGAACAGGAAACCGTCAGCCGCTTCGAGCGTGGTGCGACCTTGCCGCCGCTACCGCGGCTGATACAGCTCGCCGACTATTTCGACGTTCCGCTTGAATCCCTTCTGCGAGCGAATTCCAATCGGATTGCGGACGAGGCAACTGACATTGCCGAGATGCTGTCGAAGCTCGACTCGCCAAACCGTGATTTTGTGCGTCGGTGGGTAACCGAGATGTGCGAGAGGCTCGCGAAACGGAAATAGCGGATGGCTAGCCGGTGAACCTCGTCACACCGCGCATCGGCGAGCACGACGCCAAATTTCCGCTACGCGCGGGACATGGCGGCTGGTACCGCGCAACGTGGTAACGTCAGTTGCCGTTACACATCTTCGCCAGCTTTATTTTCAACTCCATGAGCACGGAAGGTTCGCTTATCCCAAGCAGCGGGTCTGTGCGCACTAGATGGTCACGGCACCATGCAGGCCAATGCAGCCAGTCGTCGTCCAACGCCAGCCACGCATCTGGCTTGCGGCGCAACACATCCGACCACACTTGCATGCCGCGCGGAGCGGATGCAAACTCCCGCGGGTCCATTCCGCTGTGGTACGTGGCACCAACAACTCTCGCCTGCAGGCCCGGCGTCAGTCTGCGCGACACCCGGACGACGCTTCCTCGATAGCGGCGCACCCACGATGTCGACAGCACTATTCGCAAGTCCGGGTATGGCGACAGCACTTCTTCGAGCAGTAGGCAGTGCTCAAAGAGGGAATGGCCAAGCGCGTCCACCAAAATAGGACCGCGCTTGTGCAGCAGATACACGGACTCAGGGTGTGTCACGCCATCAAAATCGAGAAAGAGCACGCGCCCGCCCGTGTGTCGTGGGGGCGGTACGGAGAAGGCCGGCCCTGGGATTCCTGTCAGCATTTTTTCTTCAAGGCGGTGTGGACTGCGGCGATGAGGCGCGATTTCGACGCGCGCGGGCGCTTTCGTTCGACAGCATCAAGGCCAGGACGTAGTCTGGAACAGGCGTCGAACCGTGGTGACCACATCATCACCAATCAGATACGGGATTGGCGGAAGGTCAGCACTGGACTGAGCACTTCGAACGCTGGCGTATATCAACCTGCCCTCGCATCGAACATCGATTCGAAAAGCAACCACCGCGCTCGGGCGCGTGAATGCATAATCGCAAGTCTCGTAAACGAAAACAGTGAAGCGCTCGCACACCGGATATGGGCCACGTGGCGTTGGGCAGGCAAGAGCCAGTGACGCGCGATGCCACGTTGACCCGCGCGATTCGATGGAGCTGCCATCGCACACCACGGGCAAAGTGGCGCCAGTACAGTCACCCAGGTACACGGCGACATTTGTCCTCAGCAAAGGCGCGCCTGGCGACAAATCAAGAGCTTCGCTCATCGCCTGTCCTCATGTCTGTAGATTTGCCTCACCGCGTGTCCTTGCCAACGCGCTCATAGACGACTCTCCTGCTACCCACCTGAATCCTCCGGGTTATACGTCGTCGGCCAGTGGTGACGACTGCCACCATCGGTATCTGCGTGGACCTGCCAGAGTTGTACTCCCTGGCTAACGCCCCCGGACCGACGGAAATGCCCAGCTTTTTGAAAGCCTCCGCAGCTATTGACTCGAACGTTGCGGCCGGCGCGGGACGGCCTGTATATCGATTTATGCGAGTTTTGGCATATATGCCATGGCCTACTCGTATCAGTTGTCCAGTCGCGACCAGCTTGGCTAGCACACGGGTCAGCTGCGATTGGCTTCCCAGTCCCGACACCTCCGAGCGAAGAATGACGACGCTCTTGCGCCGGCGGATGGAGCGCACGACACGAGTTTCCAGTGTCATCTTCGCCAGTAGCCCGGCACATTGCCGGATGAAGCCAATCGCAAAGAAGTCTCCCGATTGCTGCGTCGACTTGCATCCCGCAGAACGCGACCAGTACCAAACGAGCGACGCTTCAAAGCGGGTCTCCCCGCCGCATACGGAGCATGATGTCCGCGACCGCGGGTTGATGGTCTCTACTAGCCAGATGGAGCAGCACAGCAAGGCCGATTTCTGAAGCAGAATGAGATGGGTCCACGCGCATTCGCGCGATTTTTACCACCCGCTGGCCAGTGGCAACAGCCTCCCCACGTACTCGCCCTACCGAGTCAACAGATACTGTGAACCGACCGGCCGCATTTTGCACAGACGCTCGCTCCCGCTCCACGAGGCAGGTCACATGCGCTACGCGGCCCCGTTGTGTAGTCGGCACAGGCCTATTTGCTATCACGGGACCGTCCTCCGATATGAGTTGTGCGCTCTCATATCGGTGTAAAGCGTGATATGCGTCAGCCCAAATATCTGGAACGCCGCTGTGCTGTATGCACCGGGTGTACAGCTCTTGCGTCCATCGCAGGTCTGAGCCGAAACGGCCAACGCACACGGCAATGGCGATATCCTCGTCCTGCCTGAATCGCGCCGGTTCTACTACATAAGCCAACATCACCACTGCTCCTGTTACATCGCGTCTCGTTGACGGCAGCCTGTCTCGGTGTCACACGATTGCACGCCATTCCTAGCAGGCGTCGGCACCAAACACGTTCTGCACCAGCAGCAAACCCGGGGCCACCTATAAGTCGGTAACCCTGCGCAGGGAGGACATGCGCTCTCTGCGACCCGGGTGGCCGATGGGTGCCCAGTCTAAAGCGGAAAACATGCAATGTAAAGATTGGCAGTTTATAAACTGCCACTTTAAATAGGGTAGATTCACAGCTGGCGATGGGCGATGCTCCTGTCGCATATGGAAGACACCACAACACCTCACCAAAAGGCTGCCCGGCTGCGGCTCGGTGCGAATCTAAAATTGTTACGCGGGAAGCTGGGCATCTCGCAAGAGGTGCTCGCTGACCGCGTGGGGTTGCACCGGAATCACGTCGGGCAGATTGAGCGGGGCTTGGCGAACGTAACTCTGGACACTCTGGTGTCGCTCGCCAATGCGCTCGGCGTTCACGAGTCTCAACTGCTCCTAGAACCTACCGAGCGCCCTGTATCCATCAAGACCGGCCGCAAGAAGAAGACCGACGCAGGCGGCCAGACCACGGGCGACCGCAATAAGCCGAAAACTTAACGCCTCGGTTATCCGGTTGATGCCGGCGCGGTGTCTTAAACGCGTCCGCTCAAAAAATCGTACTCGTGGTGGCAGAGCCAAGAGTGCTGCCTCGTCGCAGGATGGCTGTACCGACTCGGTCGCGGAACGACGTCCATGACGCTCACAGCCACGCCTCGACGGCGCCCTGACACCAACGCAAAAGCTCGTGGTCAAGGAGCCCGGCCTCCCGAGCGCGGCCATCTGTCAGGCCACGCCCATCCGCGTTGTGTGCGTGACTCCGAATCCGCACATGTTGGGCAGGGCTTGAACCGCTCTCCCCTTCCTCCCTCTTTTCGCCTAAAACAGCCTGTTCATCCAACGTCGCTATATGCCTTTGGAACGCTGCGACGCTTGGCCATCGCTGATGGACGTCGCAACGCTCCGCGCGCCGCGGGACGCTGCGAAACACATAACGGCAGTGCTCCTGCATTTTACGAATCAAATCCGTGACGGCTTTGTTCGCCAGCATCCTTGCGTGGCCGGCCTGACACGGATTTCAGCCGTTAAAAAATGCTTAACGAACCCGTTATTTCCCAGGCGACGCTCCCCGTGAACGCGTCTATTCAACACGACGCGGGTGCCCATCCAATTGCCCCGAGTGGTTCCATTGCCCAAGGACATGCCAAGCTCACCTACCAGGAGCTCGAGCAACACATCCGGAAGCATCTTACCGCCGACGGGTGGGGCGGTCAGCGCGTCGCGAATTTCGTTTCGGCGATGCACGGCTGGATGCAGGTGTTCCAACGTAGGCCCGATGACATCGTGGGCGAGGAGTTAGGATGCAGCTTCGCCAAAAGCTTTCGGCGCTTCGAAGATGAAATGGCGCCACGACTCGCGCCCCGAACTCAGAAGGACCGTCAGGAACAAATCCGGAAGCTGAAGCAGTTGTACGACGCGCTCTCCATCAACGATTTGCTTCCACCTGTCTTCGGCGATGCACTGGCTTATGCCATTGACCGAAGCGGGGAAACACTCGCACAGATTGGCCGGCAGTCTTGCATTCTTCCGCAGGTCCTGGGCCAGTGGGTCCAAGGCAAAGGAACACCCCAGCACCAGACGAGCTATGCGCGGATTCCCGGCCTAGAGTCGGCTTTGGGATTGCCTCCTGATTGCTTGGCGAACCGGTTGCCGCCACGACGGCGTGCACGTTACGAGCGACGGAAAAATGAGCTCATGGATGCATCGACAGACACATCGGCAAAGTCCAAACGCGCCGCAAAGGTAGCCTGTCCGATGCTACGTCCAACAGCACGGCTCATGTCTCAGTGGGAGGAGCTGATTCGCTTCAAATCGGATGTAACCAGATATGGCGCGACCAAACGCAATACTTGGCGATTGAAGTCAGTCGAAGACACAGGCTTCCGCATTGGATGGGCAAACATGTGTGACGGAACAGTATGCGCCACCGCCGGATTGCAATGGTCCTTCTTTGCTCCCTTCCTTGGCTTCATCACAACGCATACCGTTCGGGGACGTACAGTGCCCAGCGAACATGCAGATTCCCTTGCATGGCTAACGTCAACCGGGCATATGAAATCGTATGTGCAGTTTCTGCGTACACGGGCTGGCAATGTCACGCACCATGGTGTCATCACGTTGCTTAACAATGCGCGGTCGCACCTGCGCCCTGAGACCGGGTTTCTGTGGCATCGCCCGGAGTTTGTCGATGACCTGTGCGCAGCTGGCGATGCACGCGCGCTGACCATTGCGACTCAATTGAATCGCGAGACCGCATGGCGCTCGTACTGTGCAGAAGCGCATCGTGAACTGCTCAACTTAGAAAAGTCTCTCGCGGCTCACTCACCCGTGCGCTACGCACGGAAGCGCAGCCAACGCGTCGCAACCATATTGGGAGATGAGTTCCCACTTAAACGCCTGGTAAAAATGGTGCGCGACCTCGAAGCCGATGAGCCGCCCCAAACTCATGAGCGAGACTACACCGTCTGGATTCGTGATGTCCTTCTTTGCAAGATGCTCATCAGCAATCCGCTACGCGTGTCCCAATTCAGCATCATGCGTTTCCGTGGCAGTCGACCAAACTTATATCAGACAGCGGATGGTTCCTGGCGACTTCGCTTCGACCCCAGTGACTTCAAGAACGAAAAAGGTGCGGCCTTCGAAGAATACGACGCCGCCGTGGAGCCGACCGTGTGGCCATGGATTCGCCGCTACCTGTCAGAAGCACGTCCCTCGCTTGTTAACGCGGAAACTGACTTTCTGTTTTTGCCCCGTGTTGAAGGTCCCAACCGAGGGGCAGGCTACGCAGCACTGGACATCGAGTTGGCCGGAAACTGGATTTCCGACTGTCTGGCCAAACGTGTAATCGTCGTGACAGCCCGATACATGCCGGAAGGAGATGGGTTCGGACCGCATACATTTCGCCATATTATTGCGACCGACCACCTCAAGCGCCACCCGCAAGACTATCTGACAGTCGCTCAACTCTTGCACGATACACTCGAGACAGTGATGGAGAACTATGCGCACCTGAAGGTAGATGACGGGTTGCGCGTGCTTCACGCTGGCGTGGCGCAGGCTATGCGTGAACTCGGCGAGTCGCACAAGTAAGAACCGAATAGCGTCGCTGCAAAGAATGGGGGGCGGCAAAGGTCACTGCCCCCACTTCGCGGTCGCGATGACTATCGACCATGCACAGTGCTCAGCAAAACCTTCGGCCGCTTGCCCTAGCGCAAGCACAGCCATCCTACGCGGGCCAAATCCAATTAGGTGCGAATAGCTCAGTCGCGGCCACTCCCCTTCTCGACGCACGGATGCCCGTACCGTCGCCGCATATGCATTTTGAATTTGTGCCAGAAAACTCTCCTGCACATGACCAGTTACGGACGGAGCATTGGCGTGGATTTGGGTCCAAGTGCGCAGGCTCTCGCCTGCATCCCTGAGGACTGCCCCACCTCGTTCTTCCCCGTGATTTTTCAGCAGACTGCGCCGCCGGCCGTCAGGCGCGCTTTGCGGAGGCCGCTTGACGCCTCTGAATCGTTTCGATAAATTCAAGCCATGAACTACGCAGCCCCCCCTCTCCGTCTCGACAGTTGCCGCGGCAACGCCTCGGCCGGGCGAGACTTTGCGCGGGCAAAGCGTACGTTCCGTGAGCGATGCGAAAGCAGCACCCTCGGGGCTTTCGCGGGCGTCCATTTGGCCTATCGGCAACGCAAACAAACCGGGCAGTTCGGATTTTTTCAAGTCAATCCGATTTTCGGACGGTCTCACGCCTTGCGTCGAGCCGTATTTGTTTGCGCCAGAAAACAGGACAACGCTCATGACCCATCTTATGATTTTCGCTACCGACTCGATTCCTAAGCGCGCCGCACGGGACGTCGAGAAACTACTGGCGGATGTGCTTCCAGCATCCGGCAAGCAAAAATTTCCCCACAAGGACCTGACCGCCTACGTGCTGTGCGGCGCGTCGGCATCGTGGCACGGCCTCGTCAATGTTTCTGACACGCCGGAAGCCGCCTCACCGCTCGACGAGGAGTGCGGTCCGGAGGTGTTCCGTGCTCGACGTGAAGAGCAGGTTCAACGCGCGATTGAGTTCTTCGCGAAGCAAGGTGTGCCGCTTGAACGTGGCGCCGCCGCGACGCTACTGCGCAATTGGCAGCCGTCGGCGCGTCGTCCGCAACTCGACGTGGCGCGCTTCTACGAAGTCCAGGCCAACAACGGCTACACGGGTTCCGAGCGCCTGTGCGCTGTTTTGCTCAACCGCCTGATTTACTCGCGCGAGGTACCGAAGGCGCAGCAGGTCGAACTGATTCTCGACAACGTGTACTTCAGCCGCGACCCGCGGCGCGCAGCCCTTATCCAGGCCGACGCGGGTATCGTCGCCGTGCGACTCGTCAATTTGCGCGAGCATCCGGATGCGGCGATTGGCGTTCGCATTCTGGAGGCGTTCGAGGGCAGCGGCTTTGACTATCCACGCGTGTCGCTCGCGAAGGCGCTGACCTACGGCTGGGGATGCGAGCAGGCGCCGAAGCGCGCATGGGCGCTCCTCCGGTCGGTCGACATCGATACGTTCACAACCGACGCGGCGACAATCGAGTACTGCAAGCTGGTCGCGGGACTGGCCGCAGGTGGAGAGGTCGGCGCGCGCGACCTGCCCCTCGCGCTGAAGATGTGCGAACGCGCGGCGCACCTTGGAGACGGAGAGTCAGCCTATAACGCTTGCTTGTTCTACGCAAAAACGCGTTTTGATGCCAAGGCGGACATCTATTCGGGCGTGGTCGAGCCAGACGAGGAGCGTTCGCTCGCGTACTTTCACATGGCTATCATCGCGGGATACAACCCGAACACGGCACAATTCGCACCGGGGGCGTAAATCATGGCGACGAAATCTCAAAAACCACAATCCGCACTGGACGCCGGCTACGAGGCAGGCATGCAGGCGGACGTAGAGCCGTCAGACTATGATATGTCGTTCTTCGAGCCCGACTACCGGCTGGGCTTCGTTGTGGGCCACAGCACTGCCGAGTCGATTCGCCGGGCAAGCCCGATGGCCGCTGCGGTGATGGCAGCCGACCTGGGCCCGCGATACAACGTTCCGCTGGACGTTTTGCTCGAGCAATTGGAGCTACCGGACGACCTATGCGGTATCGTCGAAGAAGCGTATGAGCCCGGTGACCCGGACGACGACGAGTCTGAAGAAGACGACCTTGCATAAGACGAGCCGGCTCACGGTCGACAGCGTGACAGGCTGAATTCAGACGCCCCGTTCCAAACGGGGCGTTTTTCGTTTTGGACTGCGAGCGGGATGCCTTGCGCGTCGACGATGAGGTGGTGTTTGCTGCCGAGCTTGCGCCGTACGTGAACTGTAAGCGAGTGTGCTGCGGCCGATTGGAAGGGAATTGGAGCTTGGAACTGTTACCCTCGCCTGCTATCTTGAAAACGTGTAGCGGCTGCAAAACGAGGCGGAGCAGGGCTCTGACGACAATCGTCGCGAATCCCTGATTCGCCACCAAATGCGAAAAGCCGCTGTTTCGAAAGAAACAGCGGCTTTTTTCTTTGCGTCACGCTTCAGTGCCTTCCTGTCGCAACATTCCCGCTGGCATCAAACACCACCGCCCGCTCCCTCGCGACGATCCGGCCCGGCCATTATCGGACGCTCCAGGCACCCTATCACCGCTCGACCTCGACGAGCCGCACGAACAGGCCGTCTTGCGGGTCCGAAAAACCGTACATCGATCCGGAGATATCGAACAGAACGCTCACCGGGCTACCATCGTCCCCGGTCGACGCGCTCCAGTACGGACGGTCAGGTATGCCGGGAAAAGCGACTTCCGATACTGCCTTGCCGGCGGGCGTTTCGGCACCCCCCCTTCTGCACCACCTCCGGAGAATGGGTGCAGAGCAGCAAGCCCGCCAACTCGTCACCTGTCGGCAAGCGCCATCGCGCCTGTCCCGCTCCGACGTCGCCCTCGGCAACGCGTTTTCCGGCTTCGGCCAGCGTAAGCCGCTCGGGCACGCCTCGACAGTCCATCCCGTCCCATTTCTGCCCGACGCTGCATCGCATCCATGTCAGGCCGGTCCGGGTGTCCTTGACCGTCGCGCCATTGCCCTGAATCAGATAGCGGTTGTCGATCAATGTGCTTGCGGACCCGGCGAAGCGAGGAGAAGCAAATGACGTCGTGCCGGCAAGCAGCAATACGAGCATCCCGATGGCTCTCCATTTGGCGACCTCTGGCTTCCTTGCGCGGCAGATACCCGACGTATGCGGCAGCCGGCAGTCGTTCTGGCGCTTCTTCATATCGCTACTCGCCTCCCGGTCCCGCAACCGTCGCCCGAACCGGTCACTTCTGCTGAACCGGTTCATAGACGCTGTCGATACGCTGATATCGGTAGGAAATCGTCTTGAACTCAGGATCGAAAAGTTGCTGATACGCGCCGTCGCAAGCTTTATCCAGTTTCACCGAGTAGCTCGGTGGCCATGCGGCAATGGGCTGACACCTGAAATCGTCGGCATTGGCGCCGTCCTTCTTGAATCGCAGGACCATCAGGCTTTCCTGGATTTCCTGCGCCATGTCCACGTAGTACGACTGATTGTTCAGGACCACGCCGATCGGAAAATAATCCGATTTGAGGCCTTCGGCCATTTCCGGCTCGGCCACCATGACAGCCGCCTTGCGCAGATACGCTTCAGCCGCGGCGGGATCCGACCGCATCAGGCGCCATCCCTTGTATTTGTATGCAGCGGCCACGACCGGAAGCTGGCCGGGTGTCGGGTGCTCGCCCCACCATCCGATGATCTGGTCGAGACTACGCGCGAACAGCTGCTGGTACTCGTCCGATTTTGATTGCGTCACGCGCAACGGCACTCGACAGTTCACCACGCATTGCGCAACGACCGGTGGATCTCCCGCGTTCCACCGCTTCCACGTTTCTTCCTCACGCGCATTCTGCCGGTGCTCGTCAATGGCGTTGGACACCAGTGCGACGGGCGCGACAGCCACGATGGCCGCGCCCCACGCAACCGTGCACGGCGTCGAATGACTCCTGGCAAACAGATCGCGGCAATCGCTCGAACACGCACCGAGCGCCAACGCGCACGTAACGTACGTCAGGCATCGGACGATCCTCATGGGCCTCGACATCGCTTCCCCGCTAATCATTAATCATTTTTTTACACCGACATCCGCCCTGCCGGGGCTATCCGCCGGATGCGAAAAGCCGGTGCGTGAATTTAACGAATCAGTCGGTCAAAAGATAACTGTCGGGTCTGTCAGGAACTCGGCCATCCACGGCCGGATCGCGTGGCGACGGCATTCGATGAGGCAACCGAAACGGCGGCCAGGCGTGGCGCGCCGATGCGCAGCGTGACGCGACATAGCCTGCGTCAGGCTGCCACCGCCCCTCTCTGGAGCTTCGCCGCCTCCGCCCCCACCCGCCCCCGCCAGTTCTCCCCGCCTTCCAGCGACGGCGTCGCCTCGAACACCTCCGCGATCCAGTCGGCGAACACGCGCACCTTCTGCGACAGATGCCGGTTGTGCGGATAGACGATCGAAATCGGCTTCGGCTTCGGATTGCAGTCCGGCAGCACCTCGACCAGCGAGCCGTCGAGCAGGTGCGGCAGCACCATGAACAGCGTCGGCTGGATCATCCCGAACCCTTCGACCCCACACGTCACGTAGGCATCCGAATCGTTGACCGTGACGCTCCCGTTCATCCGCACCTCGAACGGCTTGCCGTCGATCATGAACACCCACGGAATCGCCCGCGCGCCGTGGCTCGCACGAAAATTCACCGCATGATGTTCGGCGAGATCGGCAATCTCGTGCGGCTCGCCGTGACGTGCGAGGTAATCGGGCGATGCGCAGGTCACGCGCTTCAGCATCCCGATCCGCCGCGCGACCATCGACGAATCCTCGAGCGGCCCGACCCGGATCATGCAGTCGATGCCCTCCTCGACCGGATCCACGTAGCGGTCGGAGAGCCCCAGTTCGAGCGTGATGTCCGGGTAACGCTGCCGGAAAATCGACAGCGACGGCAGCACGATGCGCCGCCCGAGCGAACTCGGCATGTGGACGCGCAGCACGCCGCTCGGCTTGCGGTTGCCGGTCTGGAAACTCGCGTCGGCCTCCGCGATCTCCGAGATGATCTTCATGCAATGCTCGTAGTACGCCGCACCTTCCGGCGTCAGCGACAGCCTGCGCGTCGTCCGGTGCATCAGGCGCACGCCGAGCAGCGCCTCGAGGTTCTGGATGATGGTCGTCACCGATGCACGCGGCATCGCGAGCGTGTCGGCCGCACGCGTGAAGCTGTTCGCGTCGACCACGCGGGTAAATACTTCCATTGCCTGGATTCGGTCCATGCTGCTCCCCCTTCGAATCGCCAACGGAACAGAATAGAGCGCGCGACGGGCGCGGCACAAGCCCCCGCCCATTGTTCTCCGATCCTGAATAGTTCCAGCGCTTCGGACTCGAAAGCGATCGATTTCCGTTCAGTTCCGCCCGGCAATCGTTCCAGCCCCGATCGCATCCGCCCGCAGTGCGTTACCGCACGAATCGCTCGCGATACCCCTGCGGCGACACACCCAGCACGCGCACGAAGCAGCGTCGCAGCGTCTCCTCCGAGCCGAAGCCGCAACGCGCGGCGATCCGCTTGACGGGCCATGCCGTTTCGCCGAGCAGGCGTTGCGCGGCCTCGACGCGGATCTGCTCGACCGCGCGCGCGGGCGTGCGGCCGGTTCCCGCGCGGTAGTGGCGCACGAAGCTGCGCTCGCTCATGCGCACGCGCTCGGCCAGCGCCGGCACCGACAGGTCGGCCGTCAGGTGCTCGGCCATCCACGCATGCAGTTCGCCGAACCGGTCGTCGGTGCGCTGCATCGACAGCATCGTGCTGAACTGCGCCTGTCCGCCCGGACGCTTCAGGAACACGACGAGTTCGCGCGCGACGTCGAGTGCGGTCGCCCGCCCGAGATCCTCCTCGACCAGCGCGAGCGCGAGATCGATGCCGGCCGTCACGCCGGCCGAGGTCCACAGTGCGCCTTCGCGGATGAAGATCGGGTCGGATTCGACGCGCACGTTCGGATAGCGCGCGGCGAATTCGTCGCATCGCGCCCAGTGCGTGACCGCACGCCGCCCGTCGAGCAGGCCGGCCTCGGCAAGCAGGAATGCGCCGGTGCAGACCGATGCCACACGCCGCGTGCGGGCCGCCTGCTGCCGCACCCAGCGCACCAGTCGCGCATCCCTGGATGCCGCCTGCACGCCCTTGCCGCCGGCGACGATCAGCGTATCGGAATGGCGCGCAGCCGAGCGCAGCGATTCCGCCATCACGACCAGGCCCGACGACGTCTCGACGGGCCCCGCATCGGCCGCGATGACGCGCGGCGCATACGGCGCCGGCTCGCCGCGCTCCAGCGCAAGCTCGTTGACGGACGCAAACACCTGCAGCGGCCCCGACACGTCGAGCAGCTGTGCACGAGGAAACGCGAGGATCAGGATCGAACGCGGGGCGGCAGGCATGGCGATTGGCTGAAAACGTGGGTGATATGGCAATTTCGCCAAACACTACGCGCCTAGAATCGATCTGTCCATCCCGTGCCGGCAACGGTGCGCCCCCTTCCAACCGGAGTCTTCGCATGACCCTGCATATCGGCTTTCTCGTGTTTCCGGGCGTCCAGCAACTCGATCTCACCGGCCCGCACGACGTGCTCGCGTCGCTGCCCGACGCAACCGTCCATCTGGTCTGGAAGTCGCGCGACACCGTCGCGTCGAGCAGCGGGCTCGCGCTCGCGCCGACCTGCACGTTCGACGACTGCCCGCCGCTCGACGTGATCTGCATACCGGGCGGAATCGGGATCAACGCGTTGCTGCTCGACGCCGACACGATCGCGTTCGTGCAGCAGCGCGCGTCCACCGCGCGCTACGTGACGTCCGTCTGCACGGGCGCGCTGCTGCTGGGCGTAGCCGGCCTGCTGCGCGGGCGGCGCGCGACGACGCACTGGAGGTTCCACGCGCTGCTCGAGCCGCTCGGCGCGGTGCCGGTGCGCGAGCGCGTGGTGCGCGACGGCAACCTGATCACGGGCGGCGGCGTCACGGCCGGCATCGACTTCGCACTGACGATCGCCGCGGAACTGGCCGGCGATGAAGAAGCGCAGGCGATCCAGCTGCAGCTCGAATATGCGCCCGCGCCGCCGTTCGACGCCGGTTCGCCCGACACCGCGCCGGCTGCGGTCGTGAAGCGCGTCACCGAACGGTCGGCGGCCGGCTTCGCGAAGCGCAAGGAGACGATCGAACAGGCGCTGCGCGCGATGTCGCGCTGAATGGGAGCGCCCGAAAATTGACTCGAATACGGGAAGACGGCGCGCATTCGTGCCGGAGAACACATCGATGAACATCATCCGCAGCGCCGCGTTCACCGCGGACCGCGCGTGGGGCGCCCTCGACATCGCGAACCTGAACGGCATCACGGTCCGCCTGCACTGGACCGACCAGCCGTATCGATGGCACGTGAACGACGGCGAGGAAGTGTTCGCGGTGCTCGACGGTCGCGTCGAGATGCGTTATCGCGAAGCAGGCGTCGAGCACGCGACGGTGCTCGAAACGGGCGACGTATTCCACGCGGCGGCCGGCACCGAGCACGTCGCGCATCCGCTCGGCGAAGCACGCATCCTCGTGATCGAAACCGAAGGCAGCGTCTGACGGCCGGTGGCCGTGCGCCGATGCCGCGCGGATCGCAATCGCATCCGCGCGGCGGGCTTCATCCGGTGATCGTCCCCGTGGCCTGCGACGCGATCAGCTTCGGCTGCGGCGTGCACAGGCACTGGCACAGGTCGTGTTCGAGCGCGACGACCTTGCCCATCACGGTCATCGTCCGCTCGCCGCCGTCGGACACGATCACGCCCGGCGACTTGCAGGCGGCGCAGAACACCGACGCGCCGAGATAGGCGAGTTCGCGTCCGTCGAACGACGAATTGGCGATCCCTTCGAGCACGACGCCGCCATGGTCGGTCGTGTCGCCCTTCAGAATGAATTTGCGGCTCATGTTGTCGGTTCTTCCCTCGGAGATGCCGCGCAACGCGGCAGCATGGCCGCGCGCGGGCAATCGGAATCCGCCCGTCGGTCGCGGGCGTTCCGCGAGCATATCACCGCTCGTCGCAGCCGCCTCCGATCGCGGTAGGAATGCCCATTACTGGACACCCCCCGCACAGATCCCGGCGTGCCCAATTCGGGCACCGGGCTCCTACCTTGAGTGTTTGACGGCAAAGCGCCGGTCGGGCCACGGATGAAGGATTCGAGGTTGGGGTAGCCAGGCATCCGCGATCCGCTCGACCCGTGTCCACGTCATGTGATCCTTCTGGCTACGGCGTCGAAGCGCCCGTCGCCAGAGATCCACGACGTGGTAACGGAACGCGCCAAGTGCGCGCGAGTTCGTCGGTACCGCGTGGTACGCGAAGTAGCCGCGCACCACCTGCCCAAGCCATTTCCCTTGCACTGGGATCGGTTCATGCATACGCCGCCGTAGTTCCTCCTTGATCCCCCTGAGCTTCGCCCGCATGCGATCGCCTCGGGTCTTCCGCTGAAGCTGGAAGGCACCACGGCGCGATCTGCCGCAGATAAAGATGAAGCCTAGAAAGGCGAAGGTCTCCGGCCGACCAAGACCGCGGTGTTGGCGATTTGCCGCTGCATAGCGACCAAACTCCAGCAGCCTCGTCTTGTCCGGGTGAAGCGCAAGCGCGAACTCCTCCAGCCTCGAACGCATCGCATCCCAGAAGCGCCGTGCGTCGGCTTCGTGCTCGAAGCCGACCACGACATCATCTGCGTATCGCAGAATGATGACGTTGCCCTTGGCTTCCCGCCGTCGCCAACGATTGGCCCAGAGATCGAAGACGTAGTGTAGGTACACGTTCGCGAACAGTGGCGAGGCCACTGATCCCTGCGGAGTACCTGTCTCACTCACGCTTAGCTCTCCGTCTTCCAGCACGCCCGCCTTGAGCCACTTACGCACAAGACGGATGATGCGCTGGTCGCCGATCCGGTGCTCAATGAAACGGACCAGCCATTCCTGACTGACCGAATCAAAGAAGCTCTTGAGATCGGTGTCCAGAATCCAGTTCACCGGGGTGCCGGTGATCGCTGTCGCCAACGCGTCCAACGCATCGTGCTGACTGCGCCCGGGCCGGAACCCGTACGAGAATCCGAGGAAGTCCCCCTCGTAGATCGCGTTCAGCACTTCGACCACCGCGCGCTGGACGATCTTGTCTTCCAGCGCGGCAATCCCCAGCGGGCGCTGTTTGCCATCCGGCTTCGGTATGTACTGTCGCCGTACGGGTAGTGCCCGGTACGCTCCACTGTGTACTCGCGCGTGCAGGCGCTGGAGGTGGTCTTCCAGTCCTGCCTCGTAGTACCGCCAGGTCAAACCGTCCACCCCAGGGGCCGCATTGCGTTTGAGCGCAAAGAACGACGCCCTGAGGCGATCGATCGTGACGTGGTGCAGCAGCGCGGTGAACCGTTCCTTCTTCCGCTGCCTTGCAGCCTGCCGTACACGGTCCAGCCCCTGTGACACGCTTGCCCGGTTCTGCGCCCGGCACGTGTGCGACTGACCCGTGTTCCTCTTGGTCCCCGCCCTTGGCTCCACCCACTCCGCAGCCGGCTTCCCGGCGTTGTTCGCAGGCTTCCTCGCTACTATGGCGGAGTCTGACTTCTCTCGTCCGTTCATCATCGGCTACGGCTCCTCGCCTTCCCGACGCGGACCAACCCGTGCTGCAGTTGGCCGAACGAGAGACCTCCCGGTTCCCGCGCAAAGAGCGTCCGTACGTGCCAGGTTCTCCGACCACGCCGGGTCGTCGAGGCACTCGCGCTTGCGCACCTCTTCGTGTTGCCTTCCGCGTTCTGAACCGCGTCGGCACCCGGAATAACACAACTATCGCGGCTCAATGGCTGGCCCGCACGTTCCCCTACCGACGCTTCGCCGGTCGCCTCGCGGCGGCCGTCGCACGGCTCGGGGCCAATGTGGTTCGCTACGCCTTCATCGCAGTGGACTTGCACCACCTGCTCCTTGCCGGTCTCCCGGCGCACTCAGAACTTGTGCCGCAGACCCACGCGCGCCTGGACCTGCCGGTCGTTCGCCGATGCGCCGGGCCCGTTGATCGCGGCGACCGCCCGGCGTCCGGTCGAGTCGGTACCCGACGCGCGCTGGTAGACGGCGGTCAGGTACACGTCGGTACGCTTCGACAGGAAGTAGTCGAGCCCCGCCGCGACCTGATGGTACGTCGCGCCGTCGCGGCCGTTCACGCCGCCGCCGCGCGTGTAGTCGTACGCGACGCCGCCGAACAGGTAGGGCGCGAACGCGTAGCGCACGCTGGCCTCGACGTTGTTGAACACCGCATTGCCGGACACACCGCCGGGATTCGGCCCGGACGACAGGTCGCCGAGCCGGCGGAACGACGTGTTCGTATACATCGCGCCGAGCGTGACCGCGCCGATCGCATAGGTGCCGCCCGCCGCCGCGACCTGCAGCGTGCGCGCAGATGCATAGCCTGAATACACCGGCGACAGCGTGTTGTTGCCCGGCACGCCACCCGTGACCGGTGCCGGGCTGCCCGTCGTGCCGAAGAACGACGCGTTCGGGTTGCGCGCGTTCAGGTAGCCGGCCGCGACCACGAGCGGCCCGCGCGTGTAGCCGGCCGTCGTCGACCACACCTGGTTGCGCGTCGCCGCGCCCGCGATGCCGCCCACGCCGATCATCGCCGCGAAGCGGAACCCGCCGTAGTCGTTGCTCGTGAACTTGATCGCGTTGTTGGTCGAGTTCGCGTTGTTCACGTTGTCGAGGTCGCCGGGGTGCGCAACCATGTAGCCGCCGAACAGCGCGGCTGCCTCGAGCGGCCCGAGGAAGTCGACGTTGGTGTCGTACTGGCGCCCGAGCGTGACGGTGCCGAACGGCCCGGACAGTCCGACGAACGCCTTCTTGCCGAAGATCAGCCCACCCTGCCCGAGCTTGCCCGTGCTCGGGTCGAAGCCGTTCTCCAGCGTGAAGATGGCCGTCATCCCGCCGCCGAGATCCTCGACGCCGCGCAGCCCCCAGCGGCTCGCCTGCTGCACGCCGCCCAGCATCCGCCACGCTGGCTTGCCGCTCACCGTGCCGTTCGGGCCGGCCACCGCGAGGTTGCTCGTGTAGGTCAGCCCCTCGTCGACAATGCCGTACAGCGTCACGCTGCTCTGTGCGTGCGCCGCACCCGCGATCAGCGCGACGCCCGCGCCTGCCAACAGCCGTTGTTTCATCGGAAGGTCTCCATTGCGCGGGTCGATTGGCAAAACGCAGGCGTGCGCGTCCCCCGCAGGCGCGCGGCCTGCTCCGGTGCGAACCGGAACCGGTTGGATGTAAGGCGGGAAAGGCGGTCAGCGCATCGTGTCGGCGACGACGGCTGGCGGCGCCCAGCGGCGGCCGGCCGCGACTTCGTATGCGTGGCCGAACTGCAGCACGCCCCAGTCGTCGCGGTAGCGGCCGACAACCTGCATGCCGATCGGCAGGCCGGCTGCACCGAAGCCGCACGGCACCGACAGGATCGGCGCCTCGGTCGACGACAGGTACCAGCACACGCGCATCCAGTCGATGTACGAGGTGCTGGCGGCACCCGGCACGTGCGCGGGCGAGCGCAGGTCGACGTCGAACGGCATCACTTGCGTGGTCGGCAGCACATAGAACGCATAGCGCTGCATGAACGCGCGCATTCGCTCGAACAGGCGCGTCTTGCGCATGAACATGCGGCCGAGATCGGCGGCCGTCAGCGAGCGATGCAGCCGGTATTCGTCGTGAATCTCGGGCTTCAGCACCGCGCGCTGCGCGTCGTCCAGCCCGTCGACCAGCGTGCCGATCATCCACGCACGTTCGATGCGGAACACGTCCTCGGCCTCCGACAGATCGGGATCGTCGAATTCGACTTCGCAGCCGAGCGCGGCGAACACGCGCGCCTGCGCGTCCACCGCACGCGCGATCTCCGGATCGATCGGCACGCCGGGCAGGCCGCGCGACATCGCGATGCGCGTGCCGCGGAAGTCGCGTTCGAGCGGCTGCGCGAAGCGTGCACCCGGTTCAGCGAGTTCGGTCGCGGTCTCGCCGCTCGGCCCGGCGATCGCGGACAGCAGCAGCGCAGTGTCGGCCACGTCGCGCGCCATCGGCCCGTCGACACCGAGTGTCGTCCAGCCATTCAGGTCCGGCGCGCGCGGCACGCGGCCCGGCGACGGCCGCAATCCGACGACGTTGTTCCATGCGGCCGGATTGCGCAGCGAGCCACCCATGTCGCTGCCGCACGCAAGCGGATTCATCCCGCACGCGAGCGAGACGGCCGCACCGCCGCTGCTGCCGCCCGCGGAGCGGGCCAGGTCCCACGGGTTGCGCGTCGCGCCGAACACGTCGTTGAACGTATGCGACCCGGCGCCCAACTCGGGCGTGTTCGACTTGCCGATCATCAGCGCACCAGCGCTCGCGCAACGGCGCACGACGAGCGCGTCGTGCTGCGGCACGTGATCGGCGAACAAACGCGATCCGTACGTGGTACGCACGCCGCGTGTCGCGGTGAGATCCTTCTGCGACACCGGCAGCCCGTGCAGCGGCCCCTGCCATTCACCGCGCATCCAGCGTGCATCGATGTCGCGCGCACGGGCGCGCAGCAGGTCGGGATCGACGACGGTCACGAGCGCGTTCACGCGCGGGTTGACCGTCGCGATCCGCGCGAGATGCGCGTCGAGCAGGTCGCATGCGCCGATCTCCCGCGTCTTCAGCAGGTCGAGCATCGTGCAGGCGGACAAGTCGCACAGTTCGCCGGCCGTGGCGTCGACGGACTGGGACGAAAACGAAAACGAAGCGGTGGCGGTCATACGGTTCCGGACGAAGGCAGAAAGGAAGGACGCGGTATCGGGCGCAGTCGGTCACGCATCGCGATCGCTGCGATCGGACGCGAACGCAAGCGCGACGAGCGACAGCACGCCGCAGACGATCACGTACCACGCGGGCGCGGCCGGATTGCCGGTCGCGCCGATCATCCACGTGACGATGAACTGCGCGAAGCCGCCGAAGATCGACACGCCGCCCGCATACGCGATCGACAGCGCGGTCGCACGCGTGCTCTTCGGAAACAGCTCGGCGAGAATCACGCCGTTCGCGCCGGCATTGATCGAGTGCAGTGCGGCGAGCAGCATCACGACCGCAACCATCGTCGCGATCGACGGCACTGCACGCATCAGCCAGAAGCCCGGCAGGATCAGCACGGTCAGCGCGATGCGCGACCACAGCGCGACACGCTTGCTGCCGGTGCGGTCCGACAGCCGCCCGCCGATCGGCGCGGCGACGAACATCACGGCGCCGGACAGGATCCCGCACCACAGCGCGGTATCCATCGGCAGGTGCAGCACCTTGATCGCATACGTCGACATGTAATACAGCACGATGAAGTGCGCGGCCGTGCCGCCGATCACGAGGCCGAGCGCGGTCAGCACCGCGCCGCCGTCGCGCCGCAGCACGGTGCCGAGTACGGCCGATGAACGCCGCGCGGCCGCGGCCGGCGCGTGCTGCTCGATCCCGTTGAAGCGCGCGCGCAGGTAAAGGCCGACCGGCGCGATCAGCACACCGAGCAGGAACGGCACGCGCCAGCCCCACGATTCGAGCGAGGCCGTGTCGAGGAAATGCGACAGCAGGAAGCCGACGAACGAACCGGCGAGCGCCGCGGCGCCCTGGCTCGCGAACTGCCAGCTCGTGTAGTAGCCGCGCGCGCCGGCCGGCGCGCGCTCGGCGAGCAGCGACGTCGACACGCCCACCTCGCCACCGGCCGAAAAGCCCTGCAGCAGGCGCGCGACGATCACCAGCACGGGCGCCGCCATGCCGATCTGCGCGTAGGTCGGCGTCACGCCGATCATTCCGGTGCCGAGCGCCATCGTGACGAGCGTGAGGTTCATCGCGGGCACGCGGCCGAAGCGGTCGGCAACGAGCCCGATCACGACGCCGCCGACCGGCCGCGCGATGAAGCCGACACCGAAGGTCGCGACCGACATCAGCAATTGCTGCTGCGCGGATACCGCCGGAAAGAACAGTTTGCCGAGCAGCACCGCGAAGAAACTGAACACGGTGAGATCGAAGAATTCGAGACCGTTGCCGATCGTGATCGCGATAATCAACTGACGATTGGACGGGGATGCGGCAACGTTGCCGACATGCCCGCAGACCATGCTGTCCGCTCGGGGCGCCTTCATGAAGGTGTGTCTCCGTACTGGTTGTGCGTGGCGTGTGCGCGGCCCGTTCGACGGCCTGCGCATGCAGTCTAGGCATTCAAAAACCGCAGCCCGGAGCGACATTTTTCGATCGTGATAACGCACGGTTATCGCATGCTTTGAATGCGGCGGCGCGGTGTAGGATGGGCGCGTCGCCACTGCCGCCGCGCCCCGCCACGCCGTGAAACACCACCAGCTCCGGGCGCTCGCCGCCATCGCCGAACACGGCAGCCTGCGCGCGGCCGCACGCGCGATCCACCTGTCGCAGCCCGCGTTGACGAAGGCGATCCGCGAACTCGAACTCGATCTCGGCGTGCCGCTCGTCACGCGCAATGCGCGCGGCGCGCAGCTCACGCGTTTCGGGCAGGCCGTCTATGCGCGCGCGCGGCTGATCCTTGCGGAGATGCAGCACGCGCGCGACGACGTGATCCAGTTGTCGGGAGGCAAGGAAGGCGCGCTCGCCTGCGCGCTGACGCCGCTGATGTCACTCGGCTTCCTGCCGGCCGCGCTCGATGCGTTCCGCCAGCGGATGCCGACGATCCGCCTCGACGTGCGCGAAGGCTTTCTCGACACGGCGCTGCCGTGCCTGCGCGACGGCTCGCTCGACTTCGTGATCGCGATCGTCGACGCGCCGCGGCTGTCGCCCGAATTCGCGTTCCGGCCGCTGCTCGAATCGGAGCTGATCCTGATGACGCGCGCGAGCAATCCGCTGCGTCACTGCACATCGCTGGCGCAGTTGCAGGACGCGCAATGGATCCTCAACACGTCGCCGGAAAGCATCGGCCGGCTGCTGCAGGACATGTTCGTCGCGCACGGCTATCCGGCGCCGCAGCCGATCGTCGAATGCACGTCGTTCAGCGCGGCGTTTTCGCTGTCGGTGCATACCGACACCGTGTCCTGCGTGCCGCGGAGCTTCATGGAGGTCGACTGGATTCGCGAGCGGATGGTCGCGATCGACATCGAGGAGCGGATTCCGGCCGTGTCGGTCGGCGTGCTCACGCGCCGCGATGCGCTGAACACGATTGCATGTGACTACCTGATCCACTGCTTCGTCGAGGCCGTACGCCGGCACGATCGCGCGAAGCTGCTGTGGCGATAGCGACGCGTCCTATTCGATTCGCATTTCATTACGAATATCCATCGCCTTTATAAAAAAGGCCCGTATATTTTCGTACAATTACTAAATACAAATCCATCAGGTAGATTTATATGAAATAAATTCAACCGATAAAATCAGGGCAAAGCCCAGTCACCAACCTTTTATCTTGAAACCAATCCGACACCAAATCAACACTCCATTTCATAACACTTATTCTCAACAACGAGCCGTTCAACTCCATTAAATGGGCAGATAGAATTCAATAAACAATTTCTGTTTCTCAATAAAATAATGGACGAATTCATGCCAATGCGGCTATTCATCAAGGTAGCCGAACTCCGCAGTTTCGCGCGTGCGGCGACGGAACTGAACATCTCCAACTCGTCGGCCACGCGCCTCGTCATGGGCATCGAGGACCGGCTCGGCGCACGTCTGCTGAACCGCACGACGCGCAGCCTGTCGCTGACCGACGCAGGCCATCTCTATCTCGCGCAGATCCGTCACGTGATCGATGAAATCGACCGCGTCGAGGAGACGATCGCGTCGATGCACCACGAGCCGATCGGGTCGCTGAAGATCGCCGCGCCGGTCATGTTCGGCCTGCACGTGCTCGCACCGGCGATCGACGCGTTCAAGACGCTGCATCCGGCCATCGTGCCGGAAGTCACGATCGTCGACCGCAACGTCGACCTCGTGTCGGAGGGCTTCGACGTCGGGCTGCTGCTGTCGCAGCACATCAGCAACAACACGCTGGTGAAGCGCCCGCTCACGCGGCTCAAGCGGATCGTCTGCGCGGCGCCCCGGTATGTCGAAACGCACGGCGCACCGGGCCATCCGCACGATCTCGCGTCGCACGCGTGCCTCGCGTTCCATGCCGATTTTGCGGGCGAATACCTGTCGTTCGATCACGACCCTACGCGCATCACCGTGCGGCCGAACAAGTCCGCATCGTCGAACAACATCGGGCTGATCCGGAACTGGGCGTTGTCGGGCATGGGCATCGCGGTCCTGCCCGACTTCCTCGTCGAAGCGGAACTCGCCGACGGGCAGTTGCTCGCGCTGCTCCCCGACTATCGGCTCGAGGAACTCGAGATGAATGTCGCCTACCCGAGCCGGCGGCACTTTCCACGCAAGGCCCGGCTGTTCGTCGATCACCTGATCGATCATTTCGTCAGATGAAAAAAGGATGCGATCGCGCACCATTTCCTGCATCGATGACGGGCTCCGCCAACGCACCCGCCGACGCCTGCGAAGGCGCGCCAGCCGGGGCTCGGGCGATCGCGCCACGACCCGCGAACCGTGCGGGCACATCTGTTGCGCCGGTGCATCTCCGTAGAGAACCGCCCTTGGCAGCCCGCTGTTGAGGACTACACTAATCCTTAATGGGGTGCGGCCGGAGCCCGCGCCTTCAGGGAGACGCCGCCATGAATCGGCCGCTGAATCGTATCCTGCCGCGCGTGACCGGTCTCGCATCGGTCTGGACGTGGGTCAAGTGGTCTTTGCTGGCCGCGCTGCTGATCGCGGTCGCGATCGTTGCGCGGCTCGTGCAGAGCGAGTTCGAAACGTCCCGGCTGCAGGCGCACTACCTGTCCGAGCTCACCCGCGACGTCGGCTATACGGTCGAGACGGGCCCGAGCGATCACATCCGCTTTCCCGCGAACGGCCCGTACGACCAGCGCCTCGGCTACGCGATGATTCCGGCGTTTCAGGAGCGGCTGCTCGCGCGCGGCTTCGTCGTCGGCAAGCAGGCGCGCGATTCGCAACGGATGCTGTCGCTCGGCGATCGCGGCTTGTTCCTCCCGTTCGAAGAGAAGGACCAGGCGGGCCTGATGCTGTTCGACTCGACCGGCGCGCCGCTGTTCGCGACCGTGTTCCCGCAGCGCGTATACGCCGACTTCGACACGGTGCCGCGCGTGGTCGTCGATTCGCTGCTGTTCATCGAGGATCGCTACCTGCTCGATGCGAACGAGCCGAACCGCAACCCGGCGATCGACTGGGGGCGCTTCAGCCGCGCACTCGCCGACCAGGCGCTGCACGTCGTCAACCGTCACCAGGCGCGCCCGGGCGGCAGCACGCTCGCGACGCAGATCGAGAAGTTCCGTCATTCGCCCGAAGGCCGCACCGCGACGCCGCCCGAGAAGCTGCGGCAGATCGGGTCCGCGTCGGTGCGCGCGTACCTGAACGGCCCGCAGACGATGCTCGCGCGCCGCACCATCGTCGTGCGCTACCTGAACTCGGTGCCGCTCGCCGCGCGGCCGCATATCGGCGAGATCACCGGCATCGGCGACGGTCTCGCCGCGTGGTACGGCCGCGACTTCAACGACGTGAACCGCATCCTGTCCGCGCCGACGACCGGCGACAACGTCGACGAACAGGGCAAGACGTTCCGCGAAGTGCTGTCGCTGATCATCGCGCAGCGTGCGCCGTCGTACTTCCTCAACCGCGGCTATCCGGCGCTGCAGAAGCTGACCGACAGCTACCTGCGGCTGCTGTCGAACGGCGGCGTGATCTCGCCCGCGCTGCGCGATGCCGCGCTCGCCGCGCAGATCGAACGCAGCGCGCCACCGGCCGCCGCGCACGTGCAGTCGTTCGTGTCGCGCAAGGCCGTGACGTCCGCGCGCGCATCGCTACTGTCGGCGCTCGGCATCAGCGACGTGTACCAGCTCGACCAGTTCGACCTGGAGGCGACGAGCACGCTCGACAACGGCGTGCAGCGGGCCGTCGCAGAGCGGCTCGCGAAGGCGTCGACGCGCGACGGCGCGCAGGCCGCCGGCCTGTACGGTTTCGAGATGCTCGCGCCGAAGGACGACCCGTCGCACCTCACGTACAGCTTCACGCTGTACGAACGCCGCAACGGCGCGAACCTGCTGCGCGTGCAGACCGACAGCGTGAACGAGCCGTTCGACGTCAATCGCGGCGGCCGCATCAACCTCGGCTCGACCGCGAAACTGCGTACGCTGATCACCTACCTGCAGATCGTGTCCGACCTGCATGCGCGCTACGCGAACCTGTCGAACGCGGAGCTGGCCCGCGTGAAGCCCGACCCGATCGACGGGCTGTCGCGGTGGGCGCTCGACTATCTGTCGCATACGCGCGACCGCTCGCTGCAGGCGATGCTCGACGCGTCCGTCGAGCGCAAATACTCGGCGAGCCCCGACGTGTTCTACACGGGCGGCGGCGCACAGGTGTTCTCGAACTTCGAGAAATCGGACAACGGCCGCATCCTGACGCTGCACGCCGCGTTCGAGCATTCGGTCAACCTCGTGTTCGTGCGGCTGATGCGCGACATCGTCCACTACGAGACGCTGCAGGCCGCCGGCCCGTCGACGTCGTGGCTCGGCGATCCGGGGCAGCGCCAGCATTACCTGCGGCAGTTCGTCGACGGCGAAAGCCAGGTCTACGTGAAGCGCTACTACACGCGCTATGCAGGCAAGGCGCCCGACGACGCGCTCGCGCTGATGCTGAAGGACGTGCGCAAGTCGCCGCCGAAAATTGCGACGGTGCTGCGCAGCGTCGCGCCGAACGAATCGCTCGCGTGGTTCGACGCGCAGATGCGCGCGCAACTGAAGGGCACGCCGGCCGCGACGCTGTCCGACGACGACCTCGCCAGGCTCTACGCGAAGTACGCGATCGACCGCTTCAACCTCAACGATCGCGGCTATATCGCGAGCGTGCATCCGCTCGCGCTGTGGACGCTCAACTACCTGCGCGCGCACCCGGCGGCGTCGCTTGCCGATGTCCAGCGCGAGAGCCGCGATGCACGTTTCTACACGTACTCGTGGCTGTACAAGACGCGCTACCACGCGACCCAGGACCGCCGCATCCGCCGCATGGTCGAGCTGCGCGCGTACGCGGAAATCACGAAGTCGTGGCGCGCGCTCGGCTACCCGTTCGCGGAAGTCACGCCGTCGTACGCGGCCGCGATCGGCGCATCGGGCGACCAGCCCGACGCACTCGCGAAACTGATCGGCCTGATCGCGAACGGCGGCCAGAAAGCGCCGACCGAGACGATCACGCGGCTCGACTTCGCGAAGGGCACGCCGTATGAAACGCGCTTCGTGCGCGCGGCCGCGCAGCCGCAGCCGATGCTGTCGCCGGAGATCGTCAACGTCGTGCATACGCTGCTACGCGGCGTCGTGCTCAACGGCACCGCGCGGCGCCTCGCGGGCGGCTTCACGCTGCCCGACGGCAAGACGCTCGACGTGTACGGCAAGACGGGGACGGGCGACCAGCGCTTCAACGTCTATGCGCGCGGCGCGCGGCTGATCGAGTCGCGCAAGGTGAACCGCAGCGGCACGTTCGTGTTCGTGCTCGGCGACCGGTTCTTCGGGGTCCTGACCGCAACGGCGCACGAACCGTATGCGGCGCGCTACGACTTCACGAGCGCGATGGCCGTGCAGTTGCTGAAGTCGATGGCGCCGGCGCTCGCCCCGCTGATCGAACGCCCGGCCGGCACCGGCACGCACACCGCGGGCCCCGCCCCGCAGGCGGAAACACCCGCGCCGGGTGCCGCTGCCGCGCAACCGTCCTGACGGCCGCGCGGACGTTCATGCGCCGACGCGCCGCTCAGTGCGAGCGGCCGTCGTAGTGCGTGACCGGCAGCGCGTCGATATCGACACCTTCGAGACAGCGCACGTTGATCGCGGCCATCGCGGTGCCGTTCGGGTGGACGCCCTCGCCGAACGTGTGAATCCCGCAGCGCTTGCAGAAGCGGTGCTTGATCACGTGCTTGTTGAACGTGTAGGTGGCGAGATGTTCGTCGGGCGTGAGGAGTGTCATGTGGTCGCGCGGCACGAACCACATCAGCGCGCCCTTGCGCTGGCAGATCGAGCAATTGCACGCCATCACGCCCTGCAGGTCGCCTTCCGCCTCGAACTTCACGTCTCCGCAGTGACAGCTTCCGCGATAAAGCATGGTCGTCTCCCGGTGCGGCCCGTGCGCATCGACGGTGCCCCGGCGGGACACTGTTGGCCGGGCCGATCCAAGCAGGTACAGTAGCGCGCACATGCGCCGCACGCAATGTCCGGCGCCGCCCGTCCCGACCCTGCCCGAACCCGAGGAAAACCGTCATGCTCGAACTGCGCCCCGGCTGCGAATGCTGCGACAAGGACCTGCCGCCCGATTCGGCGGATGCACGCATCTGTACGTTCGAGTGCACGTTCTGCGCGACCTGCGCCGACGACGTGCTGAAGGGCCGCTGCCCGAACTGCGGCGGCGACCTGGTCGTGCGCCCGCGGCGGTCGGCGAGCCTGCTCGCGAAATACCCGGCGTCGACCGAGCGCATCCACAAGCCGGGTGGCTGCGCGAACGCCTGACGGCGCCGCCCCGCCCGCGCCCGTCACGACATCTCGATCCGCGCGCGCGTCACCGCGAGCAGCGCCGCCATCGCGCGGCGCGCACCGTCCTCGTCGCGCACGCGGATCGCGTCGCTGACGGCCGTGTGCTCGGCGAGCGACGCGTTGTACACGTCTGCGCGGCGCGCATTCAGATGCAGTTGCGCCTCGAGCGTGCGATCGATCAGCGCGCCGAGCGGCACCAGCAGCTCGTTGCCGCCGGCCTCGAGCACGCTCAGGTGAAAGCGCAGGTCGGCGCGCACCCATTCGTCGACGTTGCGCGCGGCGGCCATCGCGCGCGCCGCAGCGTCGATCGCGTCGAACGTGTCCGGCGTATGCATGCGCGCGGCGAGCGCGGCCGCGTACGGCTCGACCATCTCGCGCATCTCCTGCAGCTTCAGCGCGAACGCGAGCGGCGGCGCGACACGCGCGTACCAGTCGAGCAGGTCGGCGTCGAGCAGGTTCCACACGCCGCGCGGCCGCACGCGCGTGCCGATCTTCGGCCGCGATTCGACGAGCCCCTTCGACGTGAGCGTACGCAGCGCCTCGCGCATCACCGTGCGGCTCACGCCGTACAGCGCCATCAGGTCGGGCTCCCTCGGCAGCAGCGACTCGGGCGGGTAGTCGCCGCGCAGGATCGCCGTGGCAAGCCGGAAGGCCGTCTGTCCATGCAGGTCGCGTCGAATGATCGTTCTCCGTTATGCCGGTCCCCGGGCGTGCCGGCTGCCCACTATCTGCACAATAGTGCTATTAATACTATTTTTTATCGGTCTGCGCTAGGATAACCGCGAAATCATGCGACCGTGCGCCGCGCCCGACTGCCCGCGCCGGTCAACCCCGGAGACCCGCATCGTGAAAATCACCCGCCTCGAAACCTTCGTCGTCCCGCCGCGCTGGCTGTTCCTCAAGATCGAAACCGACGAAGGCATCGTCGGCTGGGGCGAACCGATCGTCGAAGGCCGCGCGCACACGGTCGAGGCCGCCGTGCAGGAACTGGCCGACTACCTCGTCGGCCGCGACCCGCTGCTGATCGAGGATCACTGGCAGGTGATGTACCGCGCGGGCTTCTACCGCGGCGGCCCGATCATGATGAGCGCGATCGCGGGCGTCGATCAGGCGCTGTGGGACATCAAGGGCAAGCATCACGGCGTGCCCGTGCATGCGCTGCTCGGCGGCCAGGTGCGCGATCGCATCAAGGTGTATTCGTGGATCGGCGGCGACCGGCCGAGCGACGTCGCGAACAATGCGCGCGCGGTGGTCGAGCGCGGCTTCAAGGCCGTGAAGATGAACGGCTCCGAGGAACTGCAGATCGTCGACACCTACGACAAGGTCGAGCAGGTGATCGCGAACGTCGCGGCGGTGCGCGACGCGGTCGGCCCGCACGTCGGGATCGGCGTCGACTTCCACGGCCGCGTGCACAAGCCGATGGCGAAGGTGCTCGCGAAGGAGCTCGACCCGTACAAGCTGATGTTCATCGAGGAGCCGGTGCTGTCGGAAAACGCCGAGGCGCTGCGCGACATCGTCAACCAGACCAACACGCCGATCGCGCTCGGCGAGCGGCTCTACTCGCGCTGGGATTTCAAGCACATCCTCGCGGGCGGCTACGTCGACATCATCCAGCCCGACGCGTCGCACGCGGGCGGCATCACCGAGTGCCGCAAGATCGCGACGCTCGCGGAGAGCTACGACGTCGCGCTCGCGCTGCACTGCCCGCTCGGCCCGATCGCGCTCGCCGCGTGCCTGCAGCTCGACGCGGTCAGCTACAACGCGTTCATCCAGGAGCAGAGCCTCGGCATCCACTACAACCAGGGCAACGACCTGCTCGACTACCTGCGCAACCCCGAGGTGTTCCGCTACGAGGACGGCTTCGTCGCGATCCCGCAGGGCCCGGGGCTCGGCATCGACGTGAACGAGGAGAAGGTGCGCGAGATGGCGAAGACGGGCCACCGCTGGCGCAACCCGGTGTGGCGCCACGCGGACGGCAGCGTCGCCGAGTGGTGAGCGCGAGGGACAACGCGCGCGGCTGCGGCCCGCGCGGTAAGTCGCGATAGGTTTCGATTCGAGAACGGCTGCCCGACGGGCAGCCGTTTTTGCATGCGCGGTGCGACACCCGGCGCGTGCCGGGCGCGCGTTCGGCAGCCTTGCGCCGCGCCGCGCGAATCCTGCCGTCAGCCGAGCGCCGCGAACCCCGGCACACTGAACGACAGCACCGCGGCCGCGACGAACACGCCGATCGTCGTCAGCGCTTCGAGATGCAGGATGTTGCGGAACGTGTGCGCATCCTCGGTCGACGCGGTGCGGCGCAGGCGCGGCAGCGCCGCGAATCGGTTCAGGCCGCCGAGCACGAGCGCAAGCGCGACGAGCAGCAGCTTCAGCAGCAACACGCGCCCCCACGTGCTGCCGTCGAGCGGCGCGAGCGAACCGCCGAGCCCGCGGATCGCGTTGAGTGCGCCGGTGCCGAGCACGAAGACGACCGCGATGATCGACGTACGCGACAGATGCTGGCCGATGCGGATCAGCGCCCCGCGCGCGACCGACGAACCGAGCGCCGGCAGCACCGCGAGCCCGCCCGCGAGCACGAGGCCGCCCCACACGGCGGTTGCGAGCAGGTGCAGCGTCTGCACGCCGACCGCCGCGGACAGCGCGCCCGTATCGGCCGCATGGCCGAGCGACGCCTTGCCGGCCGCGACCACGATCACCGCGAGCCACAGCACCGCGTGTGCGACCGGGCCGTCCGGCTTCGCCAGCGCGACGATCGCGAGCACCACGGCGCCGGCGAACGCGACGCTCCACGCGAAGCCCGTATGCGTCTGCATCAGCATGACGGGAATCGCGGCGAACGCGCCGCCGAGCCCCGCCCCGCTCATCGTCGCGGCCTCGTAGACGAGCCAGCCGAGATCCGCGAGCACCAGCGCCAGCGCCGCCGCGACCAGCGAATGTTGCGCGCGCAGCCACGCGGGATGCGACGGCGCGACGACCGGACGCGCACCGTCCTTGCCGAGCCAGGCCTTGAGCAGCGCCGAGCCGACCGCGATCGCGAACGCGGCGTCCATCAGCGCCGCGAGCGCGACCTGACCGATCCACAAGCTGTCGAACTTCATCGCGCACGCCCTCCCGAATGCGGCAGGCCGACGGTGCGGCAACAGCGGGACAGACAGCGTGAGGAAGGCAACGGCACGGTAGAAAACGTCATCGATGAATCCGGAAACGGGAGAAATGACTGGACCTGCGGCGGAGGCGGCGCCGCGCGACCCGCGAGTGTACGGTCTTCGATGGTGAAAACGCACGCCGGTTCACACGGGTGCGTCGCAATGCGCGTCAAATTGTCGCAAGTCGCAAACGGACAGGAACCGCTGTCCTTTTGCCAAATAGCCGCCATTACCCATCGATGATAGAATGCCGCGTCGCAGCAGCCCGGCTGCCTTGCCGTCATGCGCCGAGCCGATCGTAGCCCGGACAGGTCCCCGTCGAATAAACATGGAGTCTCGTGTGTCTTCAAGACGCCTCTTCCGTCCGCTGCTCGCCGTTCTGATGTTCGGCAGCGCGGGCCTTATGAGCGCTGCCCAAGCGCAGACCAAGCCCACGGAGCAAGCGCACGCCCAGCAGGCGCCGCTCAAGGCACCCGATACCATGGCCGAGCGCGTGCGCGGCTGTACGGCCTGCCATGGCGTCCATGGCCAGGGCACGGACAACGACTACTTCCCGCGTCTTGCCGGCAAGCCGGCCGAGTACCTGTACAACCAGCTCGTCAACTTCCGTGACGGCCGGCGCAAGTACCCGCCGATGAACTACCTGCTGACGTACCTGAACGACGACTACCTGCGCGAGATGGCCGAGCACTTCTCGGCCGAACGCCCGCCGTACCCGGCGCCGGCGAAGCCGACGCTGCCGGCCGCGACGCTCGCGCGCGGCAAGCAGCTCGTCACGCAAGGCGACCCGTCCCGCAAGCTGCCGGCGTGCGTGGCCTGCCACGGCGCGACGCTGACCGGCATGCAGCCGGCGATCCCGGGCCTGGTCGGCCTGCACGCCGACTACCTGAGCGCGCAGATCGGTGCATGGCGTTCGGGCAACCGTCACGCGAAGGCGCCCGATTGCATGCATGACGTCGCTTCGAAGCTTTCCGACGAAGACGTGACGGCCGTGACCGCATGGCTCGCCGCGCAACCGGCGCCCGCCAACCCCGTGCCGGCTCCGGCGCGTTCGATGAAGACTCCGCTCGCCTGCGGCAGCGAACCGCAATAAGGCAAGGGAGACAGACACAATGAAACGCAAGTCCCTGTTTGCACTCTCGGCTGCCGCGATCGTCGCGGCTGCCGCCCTCGTGCCGGTCCTGTGGCCGGGTAACGACACGCTGCACGGCGCCTCCGCCGTCGCGGCCACGCCGGCCGACCAGGCCGCGCTGATCAAGAAGGGCGAATACCTCGCGCGCGTCGGCGACTGTATCGCGTGCCACACCGTGCGCGGCGGCAAGTCGTTCGCGGGCGGCCTGCCGATGGCGACGCCGTTCGGCACGATGTACACGCCGAACATCACGCCGGACGACAAGGACGGCATCGGCAAGTGGACGTCGGACGACTTCTACCGCGCGATGCATACCGGCCGTTCGAAGGACGGCAGCCTGCTCTACCCGGGCTTCCCGTTCGCGAGCTACACGAAGGTCACGCGCTCGGATTCGGATGCGATCTACGCGTACCTGCGCTCGGTCGCGCCGGTGTCGGTGCCGAGCCGTCCGCACGAACTGAAGTTCCCGTTCAACAACCGCAACCTGCTGATCGGCTGGCGCACGCTGTTCTTCAAGGAAGGCGAGTACAAGCCGGATCCGACCAAGTCGGTCGAATGGAACCGCGGCGCGTACCTCGTCGAAGGCCTCGGCCACTGCTCGATGTGCCACACGTCGATCAACATGATGGGCGGCCCAGTGACCTCGTCGGCGTTCGCAGGCGGCCTGATCCCGCTGCAGAACTGGTATGCGCCGTCGCTGACGAACGACAAGGAACTCGGCCTCGGCGACTGGCACGTGCAGGAGCTGTCCGACCTGCTGCAGGCCGGCGTGTCGCAGAAGGGCGCAGTGTTCGGCCCGATGGCGGACGTGGTCCACAACAGCCTGCAGTACATGACCGACGAAGATACGCGCGCGATGTCGACGTACCTGAAGTCGATCCCGCAGAAGGCTGAAGCGCCGAAGAACATGCAGTACGAGCCGTCGAAGCAGTTCGGCAACACGCTGTTCGACCAGGGCAAGAAGATCTACGCGGACAACTGCGCGACCTGCCACGCCGAAAGCGGCGCGGGCAAGCCGCCGGCCTATCCGCCGCTCGCGGGCAACCACTCGATCATGATGGAATCGGCGGTCAACCCGATCCGCATGGTGCTGAACGGTGGCTATCCGCCGAGCACGTTCAAGAATCCGCGTCCGTACGGGATGCCGCCGTTCGCACAGTCGTTGTCGAACCAGGAAGTCGCGGCGGTCGTCACGTATATTCGGATGTCTTGGGGTAACAACGGTACGCCGATCTCGCCGCAACAGGTGAGCGACCTGCGTTCCGCGCCGCTCGACTAAGAAGCGGCTCACACAAACGGGGCGCGGCTGCGGGAAACCGCGGCCGCGCCCTTTTGCTTTTTGGCTGTTTAGCGATGCAGGTTTGCCGCGCGGGCCGCGCGATGCATCGCCGATCATAAAACTCAAGAGTGGTATCTATGTCTTTCGAATCTCTCGGCCTGGCCGAACCGCTGGTCAAGGCGGTCAACGAGCTCGGCTACACGTCGCCGACTCCGATCCAGCAGCAGGCGATCCCGGCCGTCCTCGGCGGCGGCGACCTGCTCGCCGGCGCGCAAACGGGCACCGGCAAGACCGCCGGCTTCACGCTGCCGATCCTGCAACGCCTGCACACGTTCTACGCTGACAATCGCGGTGCGAAGCGCGCGGTGCGCGCGCTGATCCTCACGCCGACGCGCGAACTCGCCGCGCAGGTCGAGGAAAGCGTCCGTGCATACAGCAAATATCTGAAGCTGCGCTCGACCGTGATGTTCGGCGGCGTCAGCATCAATCCGCAGATCGATGCGCTCAAGCGCGGCGTCGACATCGTCGTCGCGACGCCGGGCCGCCTGCTCGACCACATGCAGCAGAAGACCATCGACCTGTCGGATCTCGACATCCTCGTGCTCGACGAAGCCGACCGGATGCTCGACATGGGCTTCATCCACGACATCAAGCGCGTGCTCGCGAAGCTGCCGCCGGACCGCCAGAACCTGCTGTTCTCGGCCACCTTCTCCGACGAGATCAAGTCGCTCGCCGACAGCCTGCTCGATTCGCCCGCGCTGATCGAGGTCGCTCGCCGCAACACGACCGCCGAAAGCGTCGCGCAGAAGATCCACCCGGTCGACCGCGATCGCAAGCGCGAGCTGCTCACGCACCTGATCCGCGAACACAACTGGTTCCAGGTGCTCGTGTTCACGCGCACGAAGCACGGCGCGAACCGGCTCGCCGAGCAGTTGACGAAGGACGGCATCAGCGCGATGGCGATCCACGGCAACAAGAGCCAGTCGGCCCGCACGCGCGCGCTGGCCGAGTTCAAGAACAGCACGCTGCAGGTGCTCGTCGCGACCGATATCGCCGCGCGCGGGATCGACATCGACCAGTTGCCGCACGTCGTCAACTTCGACCTGCCGAACGTACCCGAGGATTACGTGCACCGGATCGGCCGCACGGGCCGCGCGGGTGCGACCGGCGAAGCGGTGTCGCTCGTGTGCGTCGATGAAAAGCAACTGCTGCGCGACATCGAGCGGCTGATCAAGCGCGAGATTCCGCAGGAAGTGATCGCGGGCTTCGAACCCGATCCGAACGTGAAGCCGGAGCCGATCCAGCAGCGCCGCGGCCAGCAGCAGCCGCGCGGCAGTGGTGGCGGCGGCGGCAATCGCCAGCCGCGCGCGGGCGGCTCAGGCCAGCCGGCCGCGAAACGCGACGGCAACGCGCAACCGAAGGCATCGCAGCAAAAGGCCGCGAAGCCGCGCACGCAAGGGCAAGGCGGCGCCGGCGGCAACAGCGGGCGTCCTTCGGGCGGCAGCAACAGCGCACGCCCGGCGAACGGCAATGCCGCGCACGCGAACCGCAACCGTTCGTCGCGCAGCGGCCAGCGCGGTCACTGAAGCCGCGCGGCTGCGCGCCGCAGGTGCTCGACCTGGCGTTGCCAGCGCACGAGCACCGCGGTGCGCTCCCCTTCCAGCGTGAACGTGACGCCTGTCGCGAGACGCGCATAGCCGACCCGCTGCGCATCGCCGTGCGCGATCGTCGCAGCGAATCCGGCCAGTCCGCCGAAGTCTCCTTCGAGCGGCGCCATCCTCAATTGCGCCTGAAAGAACGCGCCGTCCGCGACGAGCGTCAACGCGGCCGTATGCCGTTGCGCGATCGCGCGCGCCGCACGCGATCGCGGCCAGAGCGCCAGCAGCAGCGTGCGTGCATCGTGTGCATAGATCTCGCCGACGCCGAGCAGCGTCGTGCGCAACTGGCCGTCGTCGGTCGCGACGATCAGCGATGCGGCGAAGTCGGCATGACGCTCGAGCGCGGTGCCGTCGAACAGCGCGACGACGGCCGGCGGCCACGCATCGAACGTCCATTGTTCGAGCGCGTGGCGATGGGTATCGGTCATGATGGCGTGGCCCCGGTGGAAAGCGGATGAAGAAGCCGCAGCATACGCGCGACGGGCCGCGCCGCGGCGATCAGCGCAGGAACACGTGCCGCGTGATCTTCGTGAGCGGATAGTGGACGCCCGGCTGGATCTTCGCGGGCAGGTCGAGCGGCTTGAGCAGCATCTTCACGCACATGTCGGCCGACAGGTTGCGCCGCACGAGCGTGCTGATGCGCGCGGCGCGCTCGCGGTTGTACTGGCTGTCGCCGACACGATCCGGGTAGCGGACCGCGAACACGTGGCGCAGCGCGATCTCGGAATCCTCGTTCTTGATTTCCATCACGCGGCGCGCCAGTGCGCCGAGCACCGCGAGCCGGCCGTTGCCTTCGACCTGGTTGTACTTCTTGAAGAACTTGAAGAAGTGCTTGTAGTGACGCACTTCGTCCGTGCGGATGTTGTCGGTGATTTCCTTCAGCACCGGCTCGTCCGAGCATTCGTTGATCGCGCGATAGAGCGTGGCCGTGCCCGTCTCGACGACGCAGCGCGCGACCATCTCGAGCGCGCGAGTCTTCTCGAACGCCTCGACCTTGCAGGTCTGCGAATACTCGGCGAAGAAGTTCGCGAACGCGGTATCCCAGTCGAACTCCGGCCACACGTGCGCGATGTACGCCTTCAGCGCGCGCCCGTGCTGCAATTCTTCGTGCTCCCATGCATTGTTGAGCCATGCGGAGACTTCCGGATCGTCGTTGAAGAACTGGCTCAGATTGCTCGTGTAGAGATCCGAGCCGCTTTCGATGAACGACGACGCGCACAGCAGCAACAACAGATCCTCGTTCGCGGCGGCACGCTGACGATCGATCCGGTTCAGGTCGATGTCTTCGATTCGCCACGGCATCACATGCGTCGTTTCGGTGTCCATGGTGGTGCACTCCCAGTCGCTGCGCGGGGGCCGGCCCATGCCTCCGGCACAGGCGCCAGCCGATCCGCAGGCGGCGTTTTACTTGCGTTTATAGTGGATTGGTCCGGCCGAACCATGCTGGCATCTTAGCCGGACTTTGATGTTCGTGCTCCAGAGCACTGACCATAGCCGACAAGCGCAGTTCCGCGGCGTTTGTTGCCGTTCGTTAGACGAGTCCTTCGAACCGCTTGCAGCCGCTCGACGGAACGGGCCGCACCAAACGAAACGGGCGGCCGTTCGGCCGCCCGCAAAAGGACAAGAACTGCAAGCGAACGCTGGAAGCGATCCGTCAGAAACCGGCCGCCAGACCGTCGCGCCGGCTGTCGCTCGCGGCCACGTAGCCGCGCTCGCGATCGTCGCGGTCGAGGCGCCAGATGAACTGCCCCGAACCGAAATCCATGTAAGGATCATCGATCGACTTGATCGTATGGCCGCGTGCGGCCAGCGCATCGACGGTCGCGCGATTCATCGTCGCTTCGACGTCGAGCGTGAAGTCGCGGTTGACCTTCCAGCGCGGCGCATCGCAGGCAGCCTGCGGCTGCTGCCCGTAGCCGAGCATCCGCACGACAGTCTGCAGATGGCCCTGCGGCTGCATGTCGCCGCCCATCACGCCGAAGCTCATCACGGCCTCGGTGCGGCCGTCGACCTCCTCGGTGACGAACGCCGGGATGATCGTGTGGAACGGCCGCTTGCCGCCCGCGACGACGTTCGGCGAAGCCGGGTCCATCGAGAAGCCGTGCCCGCGGTTCTGCAGCGCGATGCCGGTGCCGGGCACGACGAGCCCCGAGCCGAAGCCCATGTAGTTCGACTGGATGAAGCTCACCATCATGCCGCGTTCGTCGGCTGCCGACAGGTAGATCGTGCCGCCCGAATGCGGCCGGCCGGCACCGAAGTGCGTCGCGCGCGCGGGATCGATCAGCTTCGCGCGTTCGGCGAGATACGCGTCGTCGAGCATCTGTTCCGGCGTGACTTCCATCGCGCGCGGATCGGCGACGTAGCGATAAACATCGGCGAACGCGAGCTTCATCGCCTCGATCTGCAGATGCTGCGAGTCGACCGAATCGACCGGCCATTCGGTCACGCCCGCGTGCTCGGCGATCCCGAGCGCGATCAGCGCGGCGATGCCCTGCCCGTTCGGTGGAATCTCGTGGATCGTGTGGCGGCCGAAGCGCTTGCCGATCGGCTCGACCCATTCCGGCCGGTACGCACCTAGGTCGGCTGCGGTCAGCGCGCCACCGCCTTCGCGGGAGAATGCGGCGATGCGCTCGGCGAGCGCGCCCTCGTAGAACGCGCGGGCGCCCTCCTTCGCGAGCGTGCGCAGCGTCAGCGCATGACCGGGCAGGCACACGCGCTCGCCGACGAGCGGCGCACGGCCGCGCGGCATGAAGGTGTCCGCGAAGCCCGGCAGCCCCTGCAGTTCGGGCACGGCGGCCGCCCACTTGTGCGCGACGACCGGCGGCACCGCATAGCCGCGCTCCGCGATCTCGATCGCCGGTTCGAGCAGCTCCGCGAACGGCAGCGAACCGAACTTCGCATGCAGCGCTTCCCAGCCCGCGATCACGCCCGGCACGGTGACGGTGTCCCAGCCGCGCGTCGGCTTGTTCGCGAGGCCGTTCACGGCCTCGCCGTGGCGCTTGCGGAAATAGTCGACGTTCCATGCGGCCGGTGCGACGCCCGACGCGTTCAGCCCGGACAGCCGCTCGCCGTCCCAGACAAGCGCGAACGCGTCGCCGCCGAGCCCGCACGACACGGGCTCGACGACCGTGATCGCTGCCGCAGCGGCCAGCGCCGCGTCGACCGCGTTGCCGCCCTTCCACAGCATCCGCAGCCCGGCCTGCGCGGCGAGCGGGTGCGACGTCGACACGACGTTGCGCGCGAATACCGGAATGCGGGTCGTCGGATACGGGTTGTGCCAGTTGAAGCCAGTCATCGGTTCCACCTCGTCGAAAGCTGAATGAACGCGCCGGACGCGCACCCGCGTGTGCGGGCAATCCACCATTCCAGCGCGATCAGCGCAATCGCACAAATTCATTTGTCACATGAATAAATGCAATTTCCGCATGAATAGCAGGCGACCATGCGGGCCAGGCCGGCCTAACGCCGTTGCCGCCCTTACAATAGCCGCTCCGTCTCACGACACGACCATCGAGCCATGACCCGAGATCCCCGCCTCACCCTCAACGCGCGTCAGCAGGAACTGCTCGAATGGGTGCAGCGCGACGGCTTCGTGACCGTCGACGATCTCGCCGCGCACTTCGCGGTGACGCCACAGACGATCCGCCGCGACGTGAACTGGCTTGCCGACCTGAACCTGCTGCGCCGCTATCACGGCGGCGCGAGCCTGCCGACCAGTTCGGAGAACGTGTCGTACACGGCGCGCCAGCGGATGTTCCACGACGAGAAGCGGCGCATTGCGGCGCTCGCGGCGTCGCACATTCCCGACCAGGCCTCGCTGTTCATCAACCTCGGCACGACCACCGAGGAAGTCGCGCGCGCGCTGAACCGCCACCACGGGCTGCACGTGATCACGAACAACCTGAACGTCGCGTCGATGATGAGCGGCTACCCCGACTGCGAGGTGCTGATCACGGGCGGCATCGTGCGGCCGTGGGACAAGGGGATCGTCGGCGAACTCGCGATCGACTTCATCCGCCAGTTCAAGGTCGACTACGCGATCATCGGCACATCGGCGATCGAAGCCGACGGCACGCTGCGCGACTTCGACACGCGCGAGGTGCGCGTGGCCGAGGCGATCATGCAGCATGCGCGCACGGTCTACCTTGTGGCCGACCATTCGAAAGTCGGCCGTCCTGCGCTGGTGCGCCAGGGCCATCTGAGCCAGGTACACGCGCTCTTCACCGACAAGCCGCTGCCGCCCGAGATGGCCGACGCCGTGGCGGCCGCCGGCACCCAGGTGTACGTCGCGGAGTGACGGTTCCCATGCTGCACCGCACCTGAAACTTCAAGTGAAATCAAGAAGTTGGCGTCGCAAGCAAACCGCTTGCGCGCGCCCCGGCTGTCAAAGGGAAAATTAACGGGGCACGATTTGTCGTTGCCTGCGCGCTCGACTAGACTCCAGTTCCCCGGCCCGTTCGACCGTTCCGCCTGTGCCAGGGCGCGGACGAATGGCATGGCCGGCGAATACAGCTTTCCCCCCAAGCCATACCCCGATGGGTATCGCGCGTCGGCTTTTGCGCCGGCCGCGCGGGCTGACTGGTCGCCATGGAGAGAACGATGCTGAGTCCGCATGAATTCGCCACGCTATTGCTTGTGAAGGATGCCCCCGATCAAACCAACATGGATCGGGACGAGATCGATGCACTGCTCGAACAGCAGCTCGTTCGCCTGGAAGGGCTCGGATCGGGGCGCAAATACTGCGTGACCGAAACCGGCGACGCCGCGCTGCGATCCATCAAATACCGCTATTCGTAAGACCACACCGTTCCTGACCCGACCGTGCCGCCCGGATTCCGGGCCGCGCGGTCGTTTCCGTTTCTCTCGCCGGCCCGCCGCGGCCTGCTTCAGCCGCCGCGCAGCGTCGGATCGACCGCCGCCCGCCAGCTGATGGCCTGCGCGCGCGCGCCGTTGAAATACGCGATCCAGCCGGCGCGCGCCGCCGCGTCAGGCGCCACATAGTGGGTCGAAAGTTCGTTTACGAACGCACAATAGTTCGCTTCGGTCAGCCCGCGATACCGTTTCGCCACATATGCGTCGACCAGCGTCGAGTAGACCGGCTGCGCGTCCGCACCCCAGTCTCGCGCCGTGCCGCCGCACGACGTCTGCAGGTCGACGAACGACGGCGTGCGCCAGTTGCCGACGAGCGGCGGCATGCCGGCACTGCACCCCGCCAGAAGGACGGCGCACACGCCGGCCCACATCCCAATACGCATGATTCACCTCGCGAAACGGTCGATTCCGCCAGTATCGTCCGGGATCGCGCCGCGCGCTACTGGCCCCGCTTTTTCGAACTTTACTTTTTCGATTTCGTTCGTTAAATTTCGAATTCGAACATTTTCTGTTCAACCATTTCTCTCAGACGATAAGGACAGCAGGTGACCCAACCGAATCGCTACGATCTGCTCGTCGTCGGCGGCGGCATCAACGGCGCGGGCATCGCGCGCGATGCGGCCGGCCGCGGCCTGTCGGTCATGCTCTGCGAGCAGGACGATCTCGCGTCGCACACGTCGTCGTCCAGCACGAAGCTGATTCACGGCGGCCTGCGCTACCTCGAGTACAACGAGTTCGGGCTCGTGCGCAAGGCGCTGCAGGAGCGCGAGACGCTGCTGCGCGCGGCGCCGCACATCATGTGGCCGCTGCGCTTCGTGATGCCGCACATGCCGAACCTGCGTCCGGCTTGGCTGATCCGCATCGGCCTGTTCCTTTACGATCACCTCGCGAAACGCGAACTGCTGCCCGGCTCGCGCGGCATCGACATGCGCCGCCATGCGGCCGGCGCGCCGCTGATCGATTCGATCAAGCGCGGCTTCGTCTATTCGGACGGCTGGGTCGACGACGCGCGCCTCGTCGTGCTGAACGCGATGGATGCGAAGGAGCGCGGCGCCGAGATCCTGACGCGCACGAAGCTGGTATCCGCCGAGCGCCGCGGCGACGAATGGGAAGCGCGGCTGCAGCACGCCGACGGCTCGATCCGCATCGTGCATGCGCGCGCGATCGCGAACGCGGCCGGCCCGTGGGTCGGCGACGTGCTGCACGGCGCGCTCGGCCGCGGCGCGCATCACAGCGTGCGGCTCGTGAAGGGCAGCCACATCATCACGCGCCGCCTGTTCGATCACGACCACGCGTACATCTTCCAGAACCCGGACAAGCGGATCATCTTCGCGATTCCGTACGAACACGATTTCACGCTGATCGGCACGACCGACGTCGAATACACGAACGATCCCGCGAAGGTCGCGATCGATCGCGACGAGACGCAGTACCTGTGCGACTCGATCAATCGCTACTTCAAGCGCAAGATCTCGCCGGCCGACGTGCACTGGACCTACTCGGGCGTGCGCCCGCTGCTGGAAGACGAGAACGCCGCGAACGCATCGGCGGTCACGCGCGACTACCGCCTCGAGCTGGACGACGGCGCGGGCGCCCCGCTGCTGTCGGTGTTCGGCGGCAAGATCACGACGTTCCGCAAGCTCGCGGAAGAAGCCGGCGACATGCTGTGCCGCGCGCTCGGCCGCGACGCGAAGACCTGGACGGCCGGCGTCGCGCTGCCGGGCGGCGACATCGCCGATGCGAAGTTCGACGCGTTCGCCGCGCAGTTCGCGAAGCGTCATCCGTGGCTGCCCGCCGCGCTCGCCCGCCGCTATGCACGCGCATACGGCACGCGCGCGGAACGCGTGATCGACGGCGCGAAGTCGCTCGCCGAGCTCGGCACCGAAATCGCACCGGGCATCCACGACGCCGAACTGCGCTACCTGCGCGACGCCGAATGGGCGACCTGCGCGCAGGACGTGCTGTGGCGCCGCTCGAAGCTCGGCCTGCACGTGACGCCGGGCACGCTCGATGCGGTGACCGCCGCGGTCGACGCGTGGTTCGCCGCCGCGCACGCGCCGCACGCCTGATCCGAATGCAGTTGCAGTTGCCGTACCGCCGTTGACTCACCGACGCGCCGCCCCCATGCGGCGCGCATCACAACTACGCCAATCCACGGATGGAGATGAGAGACATGCAGGATCAGTACATCCTCGCGCTTGACCAGGGCACCACGAGTTCCCGCGCGATGCTGTTCGATCGCCAGGGTAATATCGTATCGATCGCCCAGAAGGAATTCGAGCAGATCTACCCGCAACCCGGCTGGGTCGAGCACGACCCGCAGGAAATCTGGTCGACGCAAGCCGGCGTCGCCGCCGAAGCCGTCACGCGCACGGGCCTGAACGGCACGTCGATCGCCGCGATCGGCATCACCAACCAGCGTGAAACCACGATCGTCTGGGATCGCGAGACGGGCCAGCCCGTCTACAACGCGATCGTCTGGCAGGATCGCCGCACGGCCGACTTCTGCGATTCGCTGAAAGCACAGGGCCTCGAGGCGAAGGTGCGCGCGAAGACCGGCCTGCCGATCGATTCGTACTTCTCAGGAACCAAGATCCGCTGGATCCTCGACAACGTGCCCGGCGCACGCGAGAAGGCCAAACAGGGCAAGCTCGCGTTCGGCACCGTCGACAGCTGGCTCGTGTGGAACTTCACGAAGCACGAACTGCACGTGACCGACGTGACGAACGCGTCGCGCACGATGCTGTTCAACATCCACACGCGCGAGTGGGACAACGAACTGCTCGAGCTGCTCGACATCCCGCGCAGCATGCTGCCGGAAGTGAAGGCGTCGTCGGAAATCTACGGCCACACCAAGACCACCGTGTTCGCGTCGAAGATCCCGCTCGCGGGCATCGCCGGCGACCAGCAGGCGGCGCTGTTCGGCCAGATGTGCACGCAGTCCGGCATGGTGAAGAACACCTACGGCACCGGCTGCTTCCTGATGATGAACACCGGCGACAAGCCGATCGAATCGAAGAACAACCTCGTCACGACGATCGCCTGGCAGATCGGCGACAACGTGCAGTACGCGCTGGAAGGCAGCATTTTCATCGCGGGCGCGGTGGTGCAGTGGCTGCGCGACGGCGTCGGCATCATCAAGTCGGCCGCTGAGATCGAAGCGCTCGCCGCGAGCGTGCCGCACACCGACGGCGTCTACCTGGTACCCGCGTTCGCCGGCCTCGGCGCCCCGCACTGGAACGCACGGGCGCGCGGCTCGGTGTTCGGCGTCACGCGCGGCACGACCTCCGCGCATCTCGCACGCGCGGCGCTCGATTCGATCGCGTACCAGTCGCTCGATGTGCTGGCCGCGATGGAAGCCGATTCGGGCATCAGCATCGGCGAGTTGCGTGTGGACGGCGGCGCGAGCGCGAACGACCTGCTGATGCAGTTCCAGGCCGACCTGCTCGGCGTGGACGCGGTGCGTCCGCAGATCACCGAGACGACCGCGCTCGGCGCGGCCTACCTCGCGGGCCTCGCGATCGGCTACTGGAAGAACCTCGACGAAGTGCGCGACCAGTGGCAGCTCGATCGCCGCTTCTCGCCGTCGATGCCGAAGGAGCAGGTGGAGCGCTGCATGTCGGGCTGGCAGCGTGCGGTACGCGCCGCGAAGGCGTGGGCCGACGACGCCCAGTAATCATCAGACATCCGGACGAAATACAACAACACCGGCGGACCGCGCAATGCGCGAGTCCGCCGCGACTTACGAGAGACAAACATGTCACCTTATATTGCAGAGTTCATCGGCACAGCGATCCTCGTGCTGCTCGGCAACGGCGCGGTCGCAAACGTGCTGCTTGCAAAGACCAAGGGCAAAGGCGCGGACCTGATCGTGATCGTGATGGGCTGGGCGATGGCCGTGTTCGTCGCGGTCTACGTGACCGCGTCGTTCAGCGGCGCGCACCTGAACCCGATCGTCACCATCAGTCTCGCGCTCGCGGGCAAGTTCGCGTGGTCGAAAGTCGGCGGCTACGTCCTCGCGCAGATGCTCGGCGGGATGGCGGGCGCGCTGCTCGTGTGGCTCGCCTATCGCCAGCACTTCGCGAAGGAAGCCGATGCGGACCTGAAGCTCGCGGTGTTCTGCACGGCGCCCGCGATCCGCAGCGTCACGCACAACGTGCTGACCGAAGCGATCTGCACGTTCGTGCTGATCCTCGGCGTGCTGTACCTCGCGTCGCCGCAGGTCGGCCTCGGTGCACTCGACGCGCTGCCCGTCGGCCTGCTCGTGCTCGGCATCGGCATCTCGCTCGGCGGCCCGACCGGCTATGCGATGAGCCCCGCGCGCGACCTGTCGCCACGCATCATGCACGCGCTGCTGCCGATCCCCGGCAAGCGCGACAGCGACTGGCGCTATGCATGGGTGCCCGTCGTCGGCCCGCTGCTGGGCGGCGCCGCGGCGGCCGGCCTGTACCTGCACCTGCACACGACGATCTGATCGCCGTCTGACCGAAGCGCGCGGCCTCCACTGCCGCGCGCTTCTCCCTCCTTCGCCCCCCTCCGCTTCGTTTCCGCTATCGGTCGCCCTCGGCCGAAACCAGCGACTTCAGCTTTACCCCCGTATCCGCAACGGCCGCCGGGCTCACGTCGATCCCGCGCTCGACCAGCATTCTCGCCACGCGCATTTCCTTGACGAATCCCGACGCACGGCCGAAACCGCTCGCGGCGACGAGCCGCGCACCGGCGTCGAAATGGAAATGGATTTCCGCGTCGTCGCCGAGCACGCGCGCGACCGATCGCTCGCCGAGCGCCGGCTCTCCGGCCACCTGCAACTGCGCGTCGTATTGATCCGACCAGAACCACGGCGTCTCGCGATACGGCTCGTCGGCGCCGAGCATGTTGCGCGCGGCGACGCGCGCCTGGGTCTCGGCGCCATGCCACGTCTCCTGCCGGACCAGCCGCCCCGACAACGCACTCGGAAACACCGCGACGTCGCCGGCCGCATGGATGCCGCGTGCCGAAGTCTCGAGCCGCGCATTCACGACGATGCCGCGCTCGACCGCGAGGCCCGCATCGCGCGCCAGCTCGTCGGCCGGCTCGATGCCGATGCCGGCGACGACCGTGTCGGCGATCAGCGTGTCGCCGTCGTCGAGCACGACGGCCAGCGCGCCGCCCGCCGTGCGCTCGATCGCAACCGGCTTCCGGTTCACGCAAATGACCACGCCTTGCCGTTCGTGAAGCGCGTGCACGCGCGCCGCGATCGTCTCCGGCACCGCGCGCCCGAGCAGGCGCGACGCCGCATCGAGCACCGTCACGCGGCAGCCGCACAATCGTGCCGACGCCGCGACTTCGAGACCGATGAAGCCGCCGCCGATCAGCACGACCCGCGCATCGGGCACGAGCCGTGTGCCGAGCGCCGCCGCGTCGTCGAGCGTGCGCAACGCAAACACGCCGTCGAGCGTCGCGCCCGGAATCGCCAGGCGGCGCGCGCGGCCGCCGGTCGCGAGCAGCAGCGCGTCGTAGCCGAACACGCGAGCGCCCGACATGTGCACTTCGCGTGCGTGCGGATCGATGCGCTCGACCGTCGCGACGACCAGCTCGATGCGATCGGCCGCCCATGCGTCCGGGTCGCGCAACCGGCACTGCGCCGCGCTGCGCTCGCCGGTCAGCACGCCTTTCGACAACGGCGGCCGCTCGTACGGCAGGTGCGCCTCCGCGCCGATCAGCACGATCCGCCCGCCCCAGCCGGACTCACGCAGCACCTGCGCCGCGCGACCGCCCGCGTGGCCCGCGCCGACGATCGCCATCACCCGATCGTTCGTCATCGCGTCACACCTCGATCAGGATGCGGCCGTCTTCGATCTTCGCGCGGTACGTGCGCAGCTTCTCGCATGCGGGTGCGGACAGCGGCCGGCCGTCGCGTATGTCGAAGCGCCCGTTGTGCTTCGGGCATTCGATCACGTGGTCGATCACGAGCCCGTCCGCGAGATGCACATGCTCGTGCGTGCACAGGCCGTCGCTCGCATAGACTTCGCCGTCGATGCGGTAGATCGCGTACGTGTGGCCGGCATGGTCGAAGCGCGCGACGTCTTCGTCGTCGATGTCGTCGAGCGCGCCGGTGTCGATCCATTGCGTCATGTTGCGTGTCTCCTGGGTGGGAAGGGTCGATGTCGGTCATGCACGCGCGGCATCGGGCACGGGCCGCACGACGTAATGGGACGGGTCGCGCGTCTGCCGGACCAGCGCCGGCACGATCTCCGCATACGCGGCCAGCGTGCCGCGATACGGCGGCGGCATGTCGGCCTTCACCGCTTCGTGCAGCTTCGGCAGCGCGTGGAACGGCACCATCGGAAACATGTGGTGCTCGACGTGGTAGTTCATGTTCCAGTACAGGAAGCGGAACACGGGATTCATCATCACGGTCCGGCAGTTGCACCGGTGATCGAGCACGTTCTCGGGCATGCCCGCGTGCTGCGTGAGGCCGAAGTACAGGTACAGCCACGCGCCGTAGAGGCTCGGCAACCCGATGTAGAGCAGCGGCAGGATCGTGTGCCCGTACAGCGACGCGCCCACCACGCACACATATACCGCGAGATGGACGCGCGATTCGCGCACGACCTTCGGCACTTCCGATGCGGGCACGTAGGTACGCTCCTCGTCGTCGAGCCGGCCGGTGAACGCGGTCGCGATCATCTTGCGCAGCTCGCCGGCCACATGCTTCAGCGCGACGACGTTCAGCGCGAGCGAGAGCCAGTCGGTCGGCTTCGGCGCGGCGATTTCCGGATCGCGCCCGACGACCAGCGTATCGGTGTGATGGCGCGCATGGCTCCAGCGCCACGCCGTCGCGCGGCGGAACACCTGGAACGACGCGACTTGGTACAGCACGTCGTTCATCCAGCGCGTGCGGAACGCGGTGCCGTGCCCGCATTCGTGCCAGCGCGAGTCGGCCGGGCTGCAGTAGAGCGTGCCGTACACGAAGAACGCGGGGATCGCCCACGCCGAATGCGCGCGCCACGCCAGCCACGCGAGCACGCCGCTGGTCGCGATCGCCGCGTACCAGATCAGCGTGTCGCGGATCGCGCGCGCATCGCCGCGCTGCATCAGCTGCTTCATCAGCGGCCGCGGCACCGGGCACCGGTACCACTCGGCATTGACGAGCCCGGCCGCGTGCGCGCGTTCGCCGGCGCCGCCGATCATCCGGTAGTCCTGACGGCGCGCCGCCGTGCGGCCGTGCGCCTGGTCGTCGATATGAACCACGTGCGTCTCCTGGATTCCTTGTCCGTAGGAAGCGCGGCAAGCGCTTCGGCATGGAATCAAAATTAGGCCCGCGGCCCGTTCCGCTCAATCGAAACATTGACGAAATTTCGCCATCGCTTTAGCGTTCCTCGCATCGCCACGTCTCGATGGCGACACCACGATGGAGACAACCATGGCAGGCGAATCCGGGCCGCGCTGGCGCAAGCGCACCGCGCGCTTCGACGAGATCGCGGCGCTCGCCGGGGTCAGCACGACCACCGTCGACCGCGTGCTGAACGAGCGCGGCAGCGTGTCGGCGCAGGCGCGCGAACGCGTGGTGGCGGCCGCGCGGCAGCTCGGCGTGCCGCGCCAGCTGCCCGACACGCGGCACGGGCTGATCCACGTCGACGTGCTGCTGCCGGATACCGACGCGGCGTTCTTCCACCGGCTGCAGCTGGCGCTGCAGCGCTCGCTGCAGATGCTCGACCGGCGCGTGGTCGTGCACCGGACGATCCTGCCCGCCGCCGACGACGAGCGGGCCGCCGCGCTGATCGAGCGTCCCGCCTACCGGCGCGCGGCGCTGATCGTCACGGCGCGCGACACGGCCCGCGTGCGCAACGCGCTGGCTGGCGCGATCGCGCGCGGCGAGACCGTCGTCACGATGGTCACCGACATCGGCGGCATCGACCGCGTGCACTTCGCGGGCATCGACAACTACCGGGCCGGGCGCACGGCCGGCTACTACATCGGCCGCCTCGCGGCGCGCCCCGGCCGCGTGCTGCTGCTCGGCGGGCGCATGGGCTACCGCGCGCACGCGGACCGGATGGCCGGCTGCCGCGACCAGCTCGCCGAAGCATTCGCCGCCGTCCGAAGCGACGACGAGCCGGTCGAGACGCTCGACCAGGACGACCGCTGCTACCGCGCCGTGACGAAGGCGCTGCAGGCGCACGACGACGTGGTCGCGATCTACAACAGCGGCGCCGGCTCGGCCGGCATCGAAGCGGCGTTGCGCAAGGCCGGCGCGGCCGGCCGTGTCGTATGGATCGGCCACGAGATGATCGACCTGCACCGCACCTTCATCGAAGCTGGCGCGATGGACCTCGCGATCGACCAGGATCCGGACGGCCAGGTGATTGCCGCGCTGCAGCACGTGCTGCATGCGTGCGGGATCGTCGACCAGCCGCCGCCGGCCGACCCGGTCGAGTTCCGCGTGTTCTGTCCGGCAAACGTGAGGACCAGCGCCTACCTGCCGGCCTGAATCGCGCCGCCTGGTGCGCCGTCTGTCGCGCCGTCTGTCGCACCGCACGCGCGTTGCGAAAAAATCGACTGCCGCATTGGCGATTTTTCGCCAACGTTTGTCATGCAGCCCGCGCCGCGCATCCGTACATTGGGCAGCCAATCCCATGACAACGGCGGACAGGAGACGATGGCAGAACCGATCCTCATCGGCGTGAACCTCGACGGCGTGCTCGAACACGACGGCCTGCCGTTGCCCTCGCCGGCCGAACGCTTTGGCATGGTCGCCTGCGCCGGTGTATTCGACTACGTCGAAAAGAACCCGGCGCGCGGCGAAGACCTGTCGCCGTATTTCGCGCTGGTCGAACGCCATGCGCTGCCGATTCGCGTGATCGGCGGCATCTGGTGCGCGGGACGTGACGAAGCACACGTCGCCGAGATCGTCGATGCGGGCGCGCGCTTCGGCAGCACGGTGCTCAACTGCCAGCTGTATGCAAATCACGCGGACGGCCATCCGCTGTCCGACCGCGAGGTCGCCGATTTCTACCTGCGTACCTGCGAACGCGGCGAGCCGGCCGGCTGCCTGCCGAGCCTCGAAGTGCACGTCGACATGTGGAGCGAGGATTTCACGCGCATCGCACGCGTCGCGCGGCTTGTCGAACAGGCCGGCGCGCCGTTCCGGATCACGCTCGATCATTCGCACCTGCTGTTCAAGATCGGCAATCGCGCCGAGCTCGACGCATCGGGCATGCGCGACGCGGCCGACGACGGCCGCCGCATGCTCGACCCGGCCTCGCCCGACGCCCTCTACGCCGACTGGATCGCGCGCGGCTGGGTCCGGCATGCGCATGCGCGCAGCGTGATGCCGAACAATCCGGACAACCCGTGGATGCGCCGCGCCGACGGCAGGCCCGGGCGCGGCATCCAGTACCCGTTCGTCGCACCCGCGCCGGGCGCCTATCACGGCGCATGGCGCGCCGAGGCGCTCGACACGTGGAAGGCCGCGCTTCGGCAGTTGCTGCAATCGCAGGCCCACGCACTGCCGGCGCGCGTCGAACAGATCAGTTGCGAGTTCATCCCGTTTCCCGACTACGGCGGCGGCGCACGCTATTCGATCTTCGACAACAACGTTGCGTGCGCGCAATGGCTGCGCGACACGTGGCATGCGCTCGCCGCGCCGCCGGCAAACCGGCCGGCAGACGGTATCGCGCGCACCGCCACCTGATTCGGCCCCCGCCCCACTCAAGACTCAAGGACAGAACGATGACGCAAGCCTTCCATTTTTCGCTGAACCGGATGAGCGCACCGCGCTTGCCGTTCGACCGTTACGTCGCGCTGTGCAGGCGCCTCGGCGTCGACACGATCGAGATCCGCAACGATCTCGACGGCGTGGAGATCGCCGACGGCACACCGGCTGCCGCCGTACGCGCGACGGCCGAAGCCGGCGGCGTGACGATCCTGACGATCAACGCGCTGCAGCGCTTCGAGCAATGGAACGCCGAGCGTGCGGACGAGGCGACCGTGCTGGCCGACTACGCAGCGCAATGCGGCGCGCGTGCGCTGGTGCTGTGCCCGACCAACAGCCGCAGCGACACGCGCGGCGTGGACGTGCGCCACGCGGATCTCGTGAAGGCGTTGAAGGCGCTCAAGCCGATCCTCGAGGCGCGTGGCCTGCTCGGCTTCATCGAGCCGCTCGGCTTCGAGGAATGCGCGCTGCGCCGCAAGTCGGATGCGGTGAAAGGGATCTACGACGCGGCGGGCGAACAGGTGTTCCGGCTCGTGCACGACACGTTCCACCATCACCTGTCGGGCGAGGACATCTTCTTCCCGAACCTGACGGGCCTCGTGCACATCTCGGGTGTCGAGGAAGACAAGCTGCCGGTCGACCGGATGCGCGACGGCCATCGTGTGCTGGTCGGCGGCGCCGACCGGCTCGGCAATCTCCGCCAACTGCGCGAACTGCTCGCGCGCGGCTACCGCGGCGCGTTCTCGTTCGAGCCGTTCGCGAACGAAATCGCCGAGGCCGACGACATCGAGGAGCGGTTGCGTTCGAGCATCGGCTACGTGCGCGGCGAACTGTCGGATCAATGACCGCCACCACGGCGCGCGGCGGCTCGAACCGCGCGCCGGCGCACAACCACGCAATCAACAGGAGAACGGAATGATCGAATTCGCGTTGTTCGGCGCAGGGAGGATCGGCAAGATCCACGCGGCGAATCTCGCGCGCCACCCGGGCGCGAAACTCAGGTACGTGGTCGACCGGCATGCGCCGTCGGCCGACGCGCTGGCCCGCGCGCACGGTGCACAGGTGGCCGACATCGAGCGCGCGCTCGGCGATCCGGCCGTCCGGGCCGTGGTGATCGCATCGAGTACCGACACGCATGCAGACCTCATCGTCGCGGCGGCGAACGCGGGCAAGGCGGTGTTCTGCGAGAAACCCGTCGACCTGACCGTCGAGCGCTCGCGTGCGTGCGCGGACGTCGTCCGGCGCAGCGGCGTGACCTGCATGATCGGCTTCCAGCGCCGCTTCGACCCGACGTTCGCCGCGCTGAAGGCGCGCGTCGCGCGCGGCGAGATCGGCGCGCCGGAAATGCTGGTCGTCACGAGCCGCGACCCGGGCGCGCCGCCCGTCGACTACATCCGCAGTTCGGGCGGCATCTTCAAGGACATGCTGATCCACGACTTCGACGTATTCCGCTGGATCCTCGGCGACGAAGCGCAGACGCTGCACGCGACCGGCAGTTGCCTGACCGATCCGGCGGTGCGCGACGCAGGCGACATCGATTCGACCGCCGTGACGATCCGCACGCGGCGCGGGCTGCTGTGCCAGATCAACACGTCGCGGCGCGCCGCCTACGGCTACGACCAGCGCTTCGAGCTGCTCGGCAGCAACGGCATGCTGCAGGCCGGCAACGTGCGGCCGACCGAGGTGAGCGCGTGGCTCGCGGGCGGCGTCGCGACGGACGTGCCGGAACCATTCTTCCTCGAGCGCTACCGGCATGCGTACGCGACCGAGATCGCGCACTTCGTCGACGCGCTGCGCGACGGCACGCCGGTCCGGACGACGATCGACGACGGGCTCGCCGCGCTCGAACTGGCCGAGGCCGCGATGACGTCGTGGAAAACGGGGCGCGTAATCGAGCTGTAACGCAACCGGTGGCGAGCGTGGGCGAGCCGCGCAAGCGAGCCGCCGCCGGACGATCGGCAGCACCCCCGGACGAAACGCGGAAAGCGCGCGACCGCGTCGGGAAAATTTGCCGAAGCGGCGCGCGGCCTGCGCGTGAAAGCACGTATGATGGCGAATTGATCTGCGTCGCCGACATCCCGCTTTTTCACCACCATGCTCGATCACCTCATCTGCGACTGCGACGGCGTGCTCGTCGACAGCGAAGTCATTGCCGACCGCGTGCTGCTCGACACGCTGTCCACCACGTTCCCGAATCTCGATTTCGAAGCCGCCGCGAAATCGGCGTTCGGCCAGCAGACGTCGCGCTTCCTCGCCGGGATCGAAACCCGCTTCGGGATCGAGATGCCCGCCAATTTCATCGAGACCATCGAGCACAACATCGAGAGCGCGCTGGCGCAATCGCTCGCGCCGATCTCCGGCGTGCGCGACGCGCTGCTGAAGGTGAGCCTGCCGGTGGCCGTCGTGTCGAACAGCCGGCTCGCACGCGTGCGCAGCTCGCTGAAGCGCGCGTCGCTCAGCGAAATCTTCGGCGATCGCGTGTTCAGCTCCGAGCAGGTGGCGCGGCCGAAGCCCTACCCCGACGTCTACCTGCATGCGGCGCACACGCTCGGCGTCGCGCCGGCGCGCTGCATCGTCGTCGAGGACAGCGTGTCGGGGTTGAATGCCGCGCGTGCGGCAGGCATGAAGACGATCGCGTTCGTCGGCGCGAGCCACATCCCCGACAACTACGCGGACGCGCTGCGCGCGATGGGCATCACACGGATCATGCGCAAGATGGACGAACTGCCGGCGTTCGTCGAAGCCGGCATGCGCGGCGAATTCGGGGACGTACAGTCCTGACAGTCGTGCCGGCCCGATCCGGCTGAGCGGGCCGATCCGGCGTGCGCCGGTTCACGCACGCCGTCCCACGGGCGCGAACGCGCCCGCCTTCCCTTCACTCAGGCCGGTTCGCAGCAGCGCTCGCGCGCGGCGGCCAGCGCCTTGCGGAACTCGACGAGTTCCGCGATCGTCAGCATCGGCAACCCGTGCCGTTGCGCAAAACGCTCGACTTCGTCGCCGCGCGTCATCGTGCCGTCCGGATTCATCAGCTCGCACAGCACGCCGGCCGGCTTCAGGCCCGCGAGGATCGACAGGTCGACCGTGCCTTCGGTGTGACCGCGGCGCGCCAGCACGCCGCCCGGCTGCGCACGCAACGGAAACACGTGGCCGGGGCGCACGATGTCGTACGGCTTCGCGCCTTCGGCGATCGCCGCGCGGATCGTCGTCACGCGATCGGCCGCCGATACGCCCGTATGCACGCCCTCGCGCGCCTCGATCGAGACGGTGAACGCGGTGCCGTTGCGGCTCTCGTTGGTCTGCACCATCGGCGGCAGCTCGAGCGCGCGCACCGTGTCGTCGGTCAGGCACAGGCACACGATGCCGCTGCATTCGCGGATCAGCAGCGCCATCGTCTCGGGCGTGATGCGCTCGGCGGCAACGATCAGGTCGGCTTCGTTCTCGCGGTCGTGGTCGTCCTGCAGCACGACCGCACGGCCAGCGCGCATCGCATCGAGCGCGGCGGCGATGCGCGGCGGCACCGGTTCGGAATCCAGCAACGGGAGATCGGCAAAGGCGTCGGCGGGCGCCGACGAAACGGACATCAAGGACATGTGAAACGCTCCTCGCAAATACGATTTGGGCGAAAAACGTTTCAGGGCATTGCAAACAGACAGAACGACAACCCGCTTCGCACGCATGGCGAAGCGGCCCTGGCGGACATGACTATCTGCACATCTTCTCTCATCCGGACTGTGACCGTCGGCTCTGGCATTCGACCAGATCTGCTGACCCCGCGCGGAAGCGCGGGCGCTCGCGGGCTCGCCGGCTTACGCCAGCCTACCGCCGGTGGGGAATTTCGCCCCGCCCTGAAGACGCACTGATTGCCGGACGGGACAACCCCATCAACGGCGGGCCAAGCATACAACAGCTGCGCGCGCGGCGCAGCCAACACCACCTAAAACCTTACTGACGACCCCGTCTAACGGCATCGTCCAAACGGCCGACGAATGGCCCGCGATCCCGCCCGAACGGGGAGAACGCGGCCCGCTCCGTGCGGCCTGCGCGATCAGCCGGCCGCGTGCGCGGCATGTGCCGCGTCGGGCACGAGCCAGCGCGGCGGCACCTCGGGGCTCACCGTCACGCGAAATGCGCGCGCCTCGCTGTCGCCCGGGTTGCGCAGGCTGTACGGCTGGTCGGCATCGAACACGATCGCGTCGCCGGTCGCGAGCAGCTGGCGGCGGTCATGCACGCTGACTTCGAGCGTGCCCTCGCTGACGACGAGGTTGACCGTCGTGCCGGGTGCGCGGCGGGCGCCGGGCTCCGTATGCAGCGGCGCGATCCGCAGCTCGTGGAACTCGGCCGCGGCCGGCTCGCCTTCCGGGTACAGCGCGCGCGCCGAGAAGCGGCCATTCGAGCTGACGACGCGCGACGCGCGCTCGGCCGCCAGGTGCTCGAAGCCGTTCACCGCATGGCGGCGCAGGAAGGCGGCGACCGATACCTTCAGCGCTGCGGCGATCTTGCAGAGCACCTTGATCGACGGCACGCTGCGCGCCGACTCGATCTGCGCGAGCATTGCGCGCGACACGCCGGACAGCCGCGCGAGCGCATCGAGCGACAACTGCCGCTCGGCGCGCAACCGCGCGAGGTTCACACCAACGACCTGTTCGAGAACGTCGAGCGACGCGGACGCCCGCGCATCGGCGGCGTTGCCGGACTCGAAGGAAGACACGTCGCGCACGAGCGCCAGGGATGAAGACATAGCATTGCCTCCGGGCCGCTGTGCAGCCCTGCGTATGGGGTAAGCCGGGATCGGAATCGGGTTGCGCCAGCAATGGCGCGTATCGAAACGCTATCACCCGGTCTTGCACCGGCAAACGAAGTTATCTTCACACCGTTATCAGCATCGCGGAGGAATGCGTTCCTCGCGAACCTTTTCCTGCCGCTATCGCGTCGCGCGGGTACCGCTCGTTTCGTCGCTCGTTTCGTCGCTCACTGCGCCGCCGGCGCCGCGCCGCGTGCCGGCCCGCGCGCGTCGAGCCGCATCGCGAACCACGTGACCACGAGCGCCGCGAACGTCACCGCGACCGCAACCCACGGCAGCGCATCGAGCGCGAGGCCGTGTTCCAGCGCAACGCCGCCGAGCCACGCGCCGCCCGCATTGCCGACGTTGAACGCGCCGATATTGAGCGTCGATGCGAGATGCGGCGCGCTCGCGGCCTTCTCGACCATGCGCGCCTGCAGCGGCGGCACCGTCGCGAACGCGGCGATCCCCCATACGAACACGGTGACCGCAGCCGCGACCGGCAGGTGGCTCGTCTTCGCGAACACGGCCATCACGGCCATCAGCGCGACGAGGATCACGATCAGCGACGGCATCAGCGCGCGGTCGGCGAACTTGCCGCCGAGCGTGTTGCCGATCGTCAGCCCCGCGCCGAACAGCACGAGGATCAGCGCGACCGAGCGCGGCGAGAAGCCCGACACGGTCTCGAGAATCGGCGCGATGTACGTGAACACGACGAACACGCCGCCGAAGCCGAGCACGGTCATCAGCAGCGCGAGCCACACCTGCGGCTCCTTCAGCACGCGCACTTCGTGGCCGAGGCCGACCGGCCCGCTGTCGTGGCGGTTCGGCACGAGCGCGGCGACACCGCCGAGCGCCAGCACGCCGAGTGCGGCGACGATCCAGAACGACGCGCGCCAGCCGAGCAACTGGCCGACGAACGTGCCGAACGGCACGCCGAGCACGTTCGCCAGCGTGAGCCCCGTGAACATCAGCGCGATCGCGCTCGCACGCTTGTCGGTCGGCACGAGCGACGCGGCGACCACCGCGCCGATCCCGAAGAACGACCCGTGCGCGAACGACGTGACGACGCGCGCGACCATCAGCATCGCGTAGCCGGACGCGGTCGCGCACAGCACGTTGCCGACGATGAAGATCACCATCAGCCACTGCAGCGCGGCCTTGCGCGGCATGCGGCTCGTCAGCACCGCGAGCAGCGGCGCGCCGGCCGCGACACCGAGCGCGTAGCCCGTGACCAGCAGGCCGGCCGACGGCAGCGACACGGCCAGGTCGTGCGCGACTTCGGGCAGCAGGCCCATGATGATGAACTCGGTGGTACCGATGGCGAAGGCGCTGATCGCAAGCGCCAGTAACGGAATGGGCATGACGTTCTCCGGAAGGCGGCGGACGCGGCGCCCGGTCGGTGCCGCACCGCACAAAAGGCAGGATGTGCGCATTGTCCCGAAGATGCCTATATTTGATAATTGGCGTGGCATTTGAACCATTTTCAAATATCTCTGGAAAATCGCATGGATCGACTGGGCGATATCCGGCTGTTCGTCGAGGCGGCCGACCTGGGTAGCCTGTCCGCCGCCGGACGCAAGCTGAACCTCACGCCGGCCGCCGCGAGCGCGCGCCTCGCGAAGCTCGAGGCCGCGGTCGCCACCCGGCTGTTCGACCGGTCGACCCGGCAGTTGCGGCTCACCGACGAAGGCCGCCTGTACCTGAACGGCTGCCGGCAGGCGTTGCAGGCGCTCGACGACGCCAACGCGCTGCTGCAGGCCGGCCGCAACGTCGTCGGCGGCCGGGTGCGGCTGTCGGCGACGTCCGATTTCGGCCGCCGCCGGCTGCTCGACTGGCTCGACGAATTCAACACGCGCTACCCGGACGTGACGTTCTCGCTGACGGCGTCCGACTCGACGGTGAACCTGTGGCAGGACGAGATCGACCTCGCGATCCGCTTCGCCGCGCCGCCGGACGGCGCGCTGATCGCCCGCCGGCTCGCCGCGGACCGGCGCGTGCCGTGCGCGGCGCCATCGTTCGTCGAACGCCACGGCGTGCCGCGCGATCCGCACGATCTGGCCCGCTTTCCGTGCAACGTGATCACGGTGGCGTCCGGGCCGATGAACACGTGGCGCTTTACGCGCGGCGACCGAGGCGACGATATGCAGACCTGCACGGTGCCGCTCGCCACCGCGTTCGAGACCAACGACGGCGGCCTCGCCCGCGAGTGGGCGCTGCGCGGCCGCGGCATCGTGCTGAACTCGATCTGGGATGTCGCCGACGACATCCGCGCCGGGCGGCTCAAGGTCCTGCTGCCCGACTGGCGGCACCAGAGCGCGTCGCTGCACGCGATCTATCCGGGCAAGCGCTACATGGCGCCGCGCGTGCGCGTGCTGCTCGACTTTCTCGCCGAGCGCTTCGCGCGCGAGGAAGCCGCGCACGACGACCTGCTGAACGCGTGCCGCTGACGGCCGGCGTGCCGCCGCCCAAGGGTCGGAACCTGACAGTCCGCGTCGCGCGGCCGCAACCTGCCCCCGTCCCGGGCGGCATGAAAAGCTATAATGGAAAGCTTTCCCGACGGCCTTTCATGCTGGCTGCGCGCCATCCGCATGCAGCGCACGGCCGTCCCGATTCACACTTGACGACGCCCCCAGGTCAACCACTGCGAACGGCGAATCCCCATGACCAAGAAAGTTTACGTAAAGACCTTCGGCTGCCAGATGAACGAGTACGACTCGGACAAGATGGTGGACGTGCTGAATGCGGCCGAAGGCCTCGAAAAGACCGATACGCCGGAAGACGCGGACATCATCCTGTTCAACACGTGCTCGGTGCGTGAAAAGGCGCAGGAGAAGGTGTTCTCCGATCTCGGCCGCGTGCGCGAGCTGAAGGAAGCGAAGCCCGGCCTGCTGATCGGCGTCGGCGGCTGCGTCGCGAGCCAGGAAGGTGCATCGATCGTGTCGCGCGCGCCGTACGTCGACCTCGTGTTCGGCCCGCAAACCCTGCACCGCCTGCCGCAGATGATCGATGCGCGCCGCCAGAGCGGCCGTGCGCAGGTCGACATCACGTTCCCCGAAATTGAGAAGTTCGACCACCTGCCGCCCGCGCGCGTCGAGGGGCCGAGCGCATTCGTGTCGATCATGGAAGGCTGCTCGAAGTACTGCAGCTACTGCGTGGTGCCGTACACGCGCGGCGATGAAGTGTCGCGCCCGCTCGACGACGTGCTGACCGAAGTGGCCGGCCTCGCCGACCAGGGCGTGCGCGAAGTCACGCTGCTCGGCCAGAACGTGAACGCTTATCGTGGAAAATTCGGCGGCGCGCTGACGGCCGGTTCGTCGGACATCGCCGATTTCGCGACGCTGATCGAATACGTCGCCGACATCCCCGGCATCGAGCGAATCCGCTATACGACGTCGCACCCGAAGGAATTCACGCAGCGTCTGATCGACACCTACGCGAAAGTGCCGAAGCTCGTGAGCCACCTGCACCTGCCGGTCCAGCACGGCTCCGACCGCATCCTGATGGCGATGAAGCGCGGCTACACGGTGCTCGAATACAAGTCGGTGATCCGCAAGCTGCGCGCGATCCGCCCGGACCTGTCGCTGTCGACCGACATGATCGTCGGCTTCCCCGGCGAGACCGAGGAGGATTTCGACAAGATGATGGCGCTCGTGCACGAGATGCGCTACGACACCAGCTTCTCGTTCATCTACAGCCCGCGCCCCGGCACGCCGGCCGCGAACCTGCACGACGACACGCCGCGCGAAGTGAAGCTCAAACGCCTGCAACATCTGCAGGCGACCATCGAGGAAAACGTCGCGCGCATCAGCCAGTCGATGGTCGGGAAGGTCGAGCGGATCCTCGTCGAGGGCCCGTCGCGCAAGGACCCGAACGAGCTCGCGGGCCGCACCGAGAACAACCGGGTCGTGAATTTCCCGGCGCCGCTCGCGTCGCACCCGCGCCTGATCGGCCAGATGATCGACGTGAAGATCAACCACGCGTACCCGCATTCGCTGCGCGGCGAGCTCGTGCTCGTGAGCGACGACGCGAGCGCGGCCACCCACTGACTGACGCTCAACAGGAGCCCGACGCCACTTTGAAGCCGACCCAAGCACTGGAATTCGTCGCGCCGCGCGACGACAATGCGCGCCTTGCCAACCTCTGCGGCCCGCTCGACGAGAACCTGCGGCAGATCGAACAGGCGCTCGACGTCACGCTGTCGCGACGCGGCCACCGGATCGCGATCCGCGGTCGCGGCGCCAAGCTCGCGCTCGCCGCACTCGAGAACTTCTACAACCGCGCGCGCGATGCGCTGTCGGTCGACGACATCCAGCTCGCGCTGGTCGAAGTGCGCCACACGTCCGGCAACGGCCGCCAGGACACGCTCGACGTGCGCTTCCGCGGCGACCCCGACCATCCGTTCGACGACCCCGTCGTGCAGCTCGACGCCAGCGAGCCGGACGAGGAGCCCGCGCCGAAGCTCTACACGCGGCGCGCCGACCTGCGCGGCCGCACGCCCGCGCAGCGCGAATACCTGAAGCAGATCCTGTCGCACGACGTGACGTTGGGCATCGGGCCGGCCGGCACCGGCAAGACCTACCTCGCGGTCGCCTGCGCGGTCGATGCGCTCGAGCGCGACCAGGTCAAGCGGATCGTGCTGACGCGCCCGGCCGTCGAGGCCGGCGAGCGGCTCGGCTTCCTGCCGGGCGATCTCGCGCAGAAGGTCGACCCGTACCTGCGTCCGCTGTACGACGCGCTGTACGACCTGCTCGGCTTCGACAAGACGGCGAAGATGTTCGAGCGCCAGATGATCGAGATCGCGCCGCTCGCGTACATGCGCGGCCGCACGCTGAACCACGCGTTCATCATCCTCGACGAGGCGCAGAACACGACGCCCGAGCAGATGAAGATGTTCCTCACGCGGATCGGCTTCGGCTCGAAGGCGGTCGTGACCGGCGACACGAGCCAGGTCGACCTGCCGCGCGGCCACAAGAGCGGCCTCGTCGAGGCGCAGCAGGTCCTCAGCGGCGTGCGCGGCATCGCGCTCACGCGCTTCACGAGCGCGGACGTCGTGCGCCATCCGCTCGTCGCGCGCATCGTCGAGGCCTACGACGAATTCCACGCGCAGCACCAGGACGGCTGACCGGCCGGCGGCACCTGCACGCCGCCCCGGCCTGACCCCGGCCCGGCCCGCCAGACGGCGCGCCGGGCTTTTTTTCGCCTGCGTGAATTCGGGTGCGATCGGCCGTTTGGTGTATCCTCAACGCGTTCCAATCGCCGCACGCGTCATGAAATCCTCCCGTTCCCGCAAGTCCGGGCGCGCCCAGTCCGCCGCGCCCGCCTCCCCCCGCCTTTCGCTGTTCGATGCGAAGGGCAAGGCCCGGACCGTCAACGCGCAAGGGCTGCGCATCGACTTCCCGGACGGCCGCAGCCTGATGTTCGACCTGTCGGGCAGTTCGGGGGAAGCCGCCGTTGCGATCGTCGCGCAGCACAACGATCCGGCCATGCGCGCAAAGCTCGCGCTGCAGCCCGAACACTACGACAGCGTGACGCTGCACGTGGGCGCCGAGCCCGCACCGCGCGAAGACGACACCGAAGACGCGCTGCGCGAACCGGAGCTCGACCTGTCCGTGCAGTACGGCGACGAAATCACGAGCGACGTGCGCAAGACGCTCCCCAAGCGCAAGCTGATCGCCGAATGGATCGAGCCGGCGCTGTTCGCCAGCGCGCAGCTCACCGTGCGCTTCGTCGGCGAAGACGAAGGCCGCACGCTGAACGCCGGCTACCGCCACAAGGACTACCCGACCAACGTGCTGACCTTCGCGTACGACGCGGCGCCCGACGGCACCGTGATCGGCGACCTCGTGCTGTGCTGCCCGGTCGTCGAGAAGGAAGCACACGACCAGGGCAAGCCGCTCACGGCCCATTACGCGCACCTGCTGGTGCACGGCGCATTGCATGCGCAGGGCTACGACCATGAGACGAGCGACGAGGACGCGGCCGAAATGGAAGCGCTCGAAGTCGACATCCTCGCGAAGCTGGGCTTCCCGAACCCGTACCAGTAAGCCGTCCGCACGATGCGCAACGCCGCGACGCTCCCGCCCGCCTACCCGCCGTCGATCGGCGACGGGCGCCTGCTGACGGAAGACGAGCTCGCGGCCTCGCTCGCGCACACGATGCGCGACTGGGACGGCCAGCAGGATCTCTGGCTGTTCGGCTATGGCTCGCTGATCTGGAACCCGGGATTGCCGACCGTCGCCGCCGTGCGCGGCAAGGTGCACGGCTATCATCGCGGGCTCTACCTGTGGTCGCGCGTGAACCGCGGCACGCCCGAACGCCCGGGCCTCGTGCTCGCGCTCGATCGCGGCGGCTCGTGCTCGGGCATCGCGTTCCGGCTCGCCGGCCCGACCGCGCAGCCGCACCTCGAAACGTTGTGGAAACGCGAGATGCCGATGGGTTCGTACCGGCCCGCGTGGCTGCCGTGCTCGCTCGAGAACGGCGAGCGCGTAAACGCGCTCGCGTTCGTGATGCGCCGCGACGCGCCGACCTACACGGGCAAGCTGTCCGATCCCGTCGTCAAGGAAGTGTTCGGCTGCGCGGCCGGCCGCTACGGCACGACGCTCGACTACGTGAGCCGCACGGTCGACGCGCTGCGCGCGAGCGGCATCCCCGATCGCGCGCTCGAAGGACTGCTCGCACGATGCCGGTGATGCAGCACGGCGCACGGCCGCGCCGCGTGCGCACTCGACCGAGGGCAGGACCGATGAAACCGTCGCGCTGGTCGCGTTGCAGGGTCGCCGCGCTGATCGTCGCCGCGTGCGTCGCGCTGTCCGGCTGCGGGATCCTCGGCTGCGGCGGCGCCGCGACCAACGGCGCGGCCGCTGGCGGCTGCTCGGCCGGCATGCGGTTCTGAACCTCGGCCCGGCGACGCCCGCGTGCGGCAGAATGCCGCCGCTGGCCGCCTCGGCCGGACGTTTTCCCGCGCCACGGCTCCCCGCCCCTTCCGCACCCGTTTTTTGTCGCCGCTGCCCTGCCGCCCCTTTCTGAGATAGGATGGACACGAGGACGATGTCGCGCCCGGCGCGGCCGTCCGCGAGCGGGGCCCGCGCGATCTGCCCACCCTGGCCATGCGGCTGGTGTGACACGGTCGCGTCGTGCCCTTGGTGTATCCTTGCCTACTCCGTGACAGCGCGCTCCGGCATGACCCGGGCGCACCACCATGAACGATTCGTATCCCAGTCGTAAGTCAACCGACAAACCGCAAGAAAAGCGCTCGCTGCTCGAGCGCCTGACCGACTTCATCTCGCCCGAGCCCGAATCCCGCGGCGAGCTGTTGGAAATCCTCCAGGACGCCCACGAACGCAACCTGATCGACGCCGATTCGCTGTCGATGATCGAAGGCGTTTTCCAGGTATCCGACCTGTGCGCGCGCGACATCATGGTGCCGCGCGCCCAGATGGACGCGATCAACATCGCCGACAAACCTGAAGATTTCATCCCGTTCGTCCTCGAAAAGGCGCACTCGCGCTACCCCGTGTACGAGGAGAACCGCGACAACGTCATCGGCGTGCTGCTCGCGAAGGATCTGCTGCGTTTCTATGCCGAAGAGGAATTCGACGTGCGTGGGATGCTGCGCCCGGCCGTGTTCATTCCCGAATCGAAGCGCCTGAACGTGCTGCTGCACGACTTCCGCGTGAACCGCAACCACCTCGCGATCGTCGTCGACGAATACGGCGGCGTCGCGGGCCTGATCACGATCGAGGACGTGCTCGAGCAGATCGTCGGCGACATCGAGGACGAATACGACTTCGACGAGGAAGCCGGCAACATCATCTCGGGGCCCGACGGCCGCTACCGCGTGCGCGCGCTCACCGAGATCGAACAGTTCAACGAGACGTTCGGCACCGATTTCCCCGACGACGAGGTCGACACGATCGGCGGGCTGATCACGCATCATTTCGGCCGCGTCCCGCATCGCGGCGAGAAGCTGCAGCTCGGCAACCTCGTGTTCGAGATCCAGCGCGGCGATGCGCGCCAGGTGCACGTGCTGCTGGTGCGCCGCAACCCGCTCGCCAGCCGTCGCGCCGAAACCTCGCACGAGGACTGACCGTCGCGCGCCAGCCGCGCGTTCCACAACCGCTCGCCCACTTTCGCTTCACATGGACGATCCGATCCTGTCCCGCCCGGCTGGCGGCCTTCTCGCGCCGACACCCGGCCGCGCGCTGCCGCGCTGGCACTACCCGGCCGCGCTGCTCGCCGGCGCAGCCAATACGCTCAGCTTCGCACCGACGCCGCATGGCGGCTGGCTGCAACTCGTCGTATTCGTCTGGTTTTTCGCGCAGCTCACGCGCACCGCGAGCTGGCGCAGCGCCGCGCTCACCGGCGGCGCGTTCGGCTTCGGCAACTTCATCAGCGGCATCTGGTGGCTCTACATCAGCATGCACGTGTACGGCGAGATGGCCGCGCCGCTCGCGGGCGGCGCGCTCGTGCTGTTCTCGCTGTACCTGTCGCTGTACCCGGCGTTCTCCGCCGGGCTGTGGTCGTTCTGCGCGGGCCATGCGTGGCATCGCCGCACGGCCGATCCGCGGCCGTTCTCGCCGACCTGGCACGGCGCATTCGCGTTCGCGAGCGCATGGGCACTCGGCGAATGGCTGCGCGGCACCGTGCTGACCGGCTTCCCGTGGCTCGCAAGCGGCTATTCGCAGGTCGACGGCCCGTTCGCCGGCTTCGCGCCCGTCGCCGGCGTGTACGGGATCGCGTGGGTACTCGCGCTGTTCGCCGCGCTCGTCGTGCAGGCGCTCGCCGCCGCCCGGCCGTCGCCGCTCGCCGAGCCCCGCGCCGGTAATGCGCGCGTGCGCATCGCCGCGCCGGCCGGCATCGCGGTCGCGCTGGTCGCGGCCGGTCTCGGGCTGTCGCAGGTCGCGTGGACCGTGCCCGCGAACGCGCCGCTCACCGTGCGGCTGCTGCAGGGCAACGTGAAGCAGGACATCAAGTTCGAGGAAGCGGGCATCGACGCGGCGATCAAGATGTACACGAAGATGATCGTCGAGAAGCCGGCCGACCTGATCGTCACGCCCGAAACCGCGATCGCGGTGATGATCCAGGAGTTGCCCGAGCCGTTCGCCGTCGCGATCCGCAAGTTCAGCGACACGACGGGCTCGGCGGTGCTGTTCGGCGCGGTCGGCGCATCGGTGACCGAGGACGGCCACTACGTCGACTATACGAACAGCCTGTACGGCGTGACGCCGAATTCGCGCGACATCTACCACTACGACAAGCACCACCTCGTGCCCTTCGGCGAATTCATCCCGTGGGGCTTCCGGTGGTTCGTCAACCTGATGAAGATGCCGCTCGGCGACTTCGCGCGCGGCGCGCCCGTGCAGAAGCCGTTCCTCGTGCACAACCAGCCCGTGATGGCCGACATCTGCTACGAGGACTTGTTCGGCGAGGAAATCGCCGCGACGATCCGCGACAACCCGCAGCCGCCGGGCGTGCTCGTCAACGTGACGAACCTCGCGTGGTTCGGCGACACGATCGCGCTCGACCAGCACCTGCAGATCGCGCGGATGCGCTCGCTCGAGACGGGCCGCCCGATGCTGCGGTCGACCAACACGGGGATGACGGCCGCGATCGATGCGCGCGGCCGCGTGCTCGGCCAGTTGAAGCCGTTCACGATCGGCTCGCTCGACGTGCGGATCGAAGGCACGAGCGGCTTCACGCCTTACGTGACGAGCGGCAACAACATCGTGCTCGCGGTGTCGTTCGTGCTGCTCGCGTTCGGCTTCACGTTCGGCCCCGGGCTGCGCCGGCGCAACGGCCGGAAGAACGGCGACGACCAGCCGGAATGACGCAGCAGGCAGCCGCTGCGCAATGCGTGGCGGCCGCCGCCAAATGCAACATGCAGCAGCGGCCCGTCGCAGCGAACCGCCCGGCCGCTCAGGCCTGCCGGGCCGACTCCGCCGGTTGAACCGGCTGCGCGGCGAGGTGCCGCAGGTCGCGGCTCACGTCCTCCATCACCGGCTCCCACGCGCCGAACGCCCGTTGCCGGTACAGCGTCGCAGTCGGGTACCACGGACTGTCCTTGCGTTCGAGCAGCCACGGCCAGTGCGGATTCACGTCGAGCAGCACCCAGGTGCGCGCGCCGAGCGCGCCCGCCAGGTGTGCAACCGACGTGCATATGGTAATCACGAGATCCAGCGCGCCGATGAACGCAGCCGTATCGTCGAAGCTCGTCAGTTCCGCCGTGACATCCTCGATCGCGAAGCCGGCCGCGCGCGCCGCCGCGACCTCCGCCTGCGCGCCCGGCTGCAGCGAATGAAACGCGACGCCGTCGATCCCGCGGAACGCATCGGCATAACGCTCGAGCCCGACGCGCCGGAACGGATTGCGCTGGTGCCCCGCACTGCCCGTCCACACGAGCCCGACCTTCAGCCGGCTGTCGCCCGCGAGCCGCGCGCGCCACGCGTCGCGCGCGGGCGGATCGGCCCGCAGGTACGGCACCGACGACGCGAGCGTCGACCCTTCCATGCCGAGCATCAGCGGCAGGCCGATCAGCGGTACTTCGTAATCGAACGCGGGCAGCACGTCGACGCCGCCGCCCGCGCTGAACGCGTCCGCATGCGCACCGAGGCTGCGCTGCATCAGCGTACCCACCTGCGGGAAGGTATTCCAGATGAGCCGGCCGCCCTCGCGATGCACGCGCTCGGCGAGCGGCGCGACGAAGCGGCAGAACTGCAGCACGTCGCCGAGCCCCTGCTCGCCCCACACGAGCAGCGTCTTGCCGGCAAGCGGCTCGCCCTGCCAGCGCGGGCCCGGA